>CBDTWX010000321.1:0-6740 GCA_965364305.1 uncultured Thermoanaerobaculia bacterium | reverse complement strand
GATTGCCGTCGCTGCGCCGCCCCTTGACGCCGACGATCATGCCGCCACCGGCGAACCGATCTCGCTCAGGCTCGAGGATGCCGAGCTGGCCGACGTGCTGGAGACCTTCTCAAAGATCACCGACCTCCATTTCGCGGTGGTCCCGGAGGTCAACCGGCATGACCTGCTCAACCAAACGGTGTCGGTGGCCTTCGAAGAGACACCGTGGGACGCGGTGCTCCAAGAGATCCTCGACGCCGCCGGACTCGACTGGACACGTGAGGATAGAGTCCTGTGGATCCACCCGCCGTTGCAGGCGCCGGAGGGCAACCGAGATTTCACCGGAGACCCGATCTCGCTTCATCTCGAGGGGGCCGACGTTCGCAACGTCATTGCAGCCATGTCGGCGCAGACCGGCCGCACGTTCCACCTCGATCCTTCGGTCAACTCGGAGATCTCGGTCAACCTGGAAGAAGTGCCGTGGGACCAAGCCCTCGACCTCATCCTGAGAATCAACGGTCTCAGCTACTCTCAAAGCGACGGGGCCTTCGACATCTTCCCGGTCACCGATGCCCGCGGAATGCAGCTCCTCCCCGCTCGCACGAGTTCGGCCGTGGGTCGTTTCGAGGGTGAGCGAGTTTATCGCTACAAGAAGCACGGACCGGTTTCCGCACCCAAGAGGATCTCCGGACCGCTGCCGGAGTACACCGACGAAGCGAGGGCGGAAGGAATCAGGGGCAGGGTCGTCGTCAAGGTCCTGATCGACACCAAGGGTCGGGTTGCCTACGCCGAACCCGTGATGGAGCTCTCCCACGGTCTCACTGAAAAGGCGATCGAGGCCATCGAGCAGTGGGTCTTCGAACCCGCGACCCTCGACGGCAAACCGGTCCCTGTCGAGTACATCCTTTCGACATCATTCGACCTCGAGTGAGATGCTCTCACGCCCGCCGAACGGGCGGGCGCTTTTCCTTATTTCACCGCCCAGCTCATCAACGCCGCGAGAATCAGCGCAATGACTGCGCCGACGAAAAACACTGCATCGATCCCCGCCACTCGGTGAACCAGGGCCATTACCGGCGGGCCGAGCGTCTGGCCCAGCCGGAGGACGGTTCCGTTGAGCGACATGACGGCCCCTCGGCGCTCGACCGGGGCGACTCCTGCGAGAAGCACCTGGACGACGGGAATCGTCGTAGCGAAGGCGAAACCGAGAAGCGCTGCGGGCACCGCCAGCGCCCAAACCTTCGGCGCAAGAGGGATCACCGCGAGGCCGGCTGCAAAGATCACAAAACCCAACCGCATCAACCGAGCTTCGCCCGTCCATTCCGCGAGCCGGCCGAGGTTGGCGGATGTCAGTGCGGTGGACAGCGAGAGCCCCGCCATCAAAAGACCGATGCCGAGCGGCGACGAACCGAACCGGCCCGCCATCAAGAATGGCAGAAAGGTGACATAGGCTCCGTAGAGGAGGATGAAGATGGCTGTGCTTGCAAAGAACAGGACCAGCACGTCCCGTCTGCTGACGATGCCCCACACATCACCAAAGTAGTCGCCGAGATCCGCCTTGTGGCCTTGAGGCGCTGCACGCAACCTTCGGGCCGCGAGGATTGCGACCGGTATCGCGAAAAGTGCCAGAGCAAACGGCGCCGACCACGCGACCATGGCAAGCGCTCCGCCGACTGCCGGATAGGCCGCCGTTCCGATCGACAGAACACTGGCGTTGAAGCCCATCGCGGCGGTTCGCTGCCGGCCCGCAAAGAGATCGCCGATCAGGGTCACATTGATCGAACCGATCGTCGACGCACCGATTCCCTGCACCATCCGCAACCCGATCAATGCCGGCAGGCTGGTTGCGAAAACACACGCGGCGCCGGCAACTGCAAAGAGCAGGAGACCAGGCAACAACACCCTGAGGCGGCCGTAGCGGTCGGCGAGGATCCCGGCGAAAGTGGTCAAGATCACCCCTGGGAAGGTAAAGGCCGTCACGAGCATCCCGACCTCGCCGGCGCTGACTCCGAGGGTTTCCGCGATCCGCGGCAGGGCCGGAGCGATCGACGCCACGCCGAGCACCGCCATGAGCGTAACGCCGAAAATGGCCTGCAACTCGGGGCTGCGATAGGACGCCACTCGCCTGGGAGCAGTGTTGAAAGGATCCTCGGTTTCCAAGACCCTTGAAGGATACCGCGCCCTGCGGCCGAGGGCTGCACCGTTTCCGTGCCCGCTTCCGTTTCCGTGCCCGACTCCGAAGGCTTCGATTCACGCACGCCGACGATCAATTGACAGTGGGCGGCTCCTCGGTCGCCAGCTGCAGATGGTATCCTGTGGCATCAACATGGAGAGCGTACCCGACCGCCCACTGGGTTCTTTCGAGACCGCCCAAGCGCTGACCGACGCGCATACGCCGTTCAACGTCGTCGCGGTGTTGAGGCTGCGGGACGGTCCCAACGCATCGACAATCCGCCACGCACTCGACGCACTCCAGAAACGCCACCCGTTGCTTCGAGCGGCCATCGTTTCATCTGATCAGGGTCTTCGTTTCGTCCCGTGCGAGCTGCCGATTGCACTCGAACGGCTCGACCGAGAAGGCGACTCCGCCTGGGAGAGAGCAGCCGAAATCGAGCTCGGAAGTCGCTTCGACGCCGAGGTCGGACCTCTTGTCCGTTGCCGCCTCGTCGGCGACGGGGGTCAAGGGAGAACCTCGGAGATCATCCTCAGCTTTCATCACTCGATCGTCGACGGTGCTTCAGGCACGAACGCGGTCGCGGAATTGCTCAGTGCCTGTGCTTCGATCGAGGCTGGCGAAACGCCGCAGATCGGGCCACCGCTGCCGCTCCTGAGGCCCTCGGAAGAACTCTTTCCGGCCAGCCACCTCGGCTTCCGCCGGCGTCTGAGCCTGGCCGGTTTCCTGATGAGGCAAATGGCCGACGAGATCTCGTACCGGGTCCGTTCGATCGGCACCCGTCGGCCCCCGATTCACCCACGCGGCCGTTGCCGAATACTATGCCGTTCGCTCGGCGCCGAAGACACCACCGCCCTGGTGCGCACCTGCCGGCGACGGCGATTGTCCCTCAACAACGCACTCAATGCTGCGATGATGCTGGCGGTGCAACGGCAGCTCTACGGGGGAGAGACAATCCCCATGCGTCATTTCAATTTCGCCAATCTGAGACCGTTGCTCAAACCACCGGTCGATGACGAGCACATCCTCAGTCTTCACTCGATGCTCCGAGTAACGGTGTCCGTGCGGGCTGAAGACGATCTGTGGACAACCGCCGGTGACGTCAACCGGGCGGTCACCGGCAGCGCGCGCCGTGGAGATTTCTTTTCCTCGGTGTCTCTGAGCGCCGCCATGATGCGGATCATCCTCGGCCAGGGAACTCAACGGATGGGAACCACCGCGCTGGCCTACGCCGGCCCGCCGCGGATGCCGCGGGTATTCGGTTCGACCGAGGTCATCGGTCTCGAGGTCTTCGTCTCGAACCTGACGCTGGGCCCGGAGTTCACCGCTCAGGTGCGGCTGATTGACGGTGAGCTCAGGTGGAACATCGTCTACCTCGACTGCGATCTGGACCGGGCCAAAGCCGAGGCCATCAGCGAAGAGATGCTTTCGTTGCTCCGCAATCCGTGGCGGGGAAAGGGCTTTGAATGATATCTGTGGAGCACGAGATCCAGGCTCTGGTCGGCCGGCAGCTCGGTCTCCGTACAATACGTCTCGAAGACCACCTGGTCGAGGACCTGGATGCCGTGTCGGCCGATATCGTCAACATCGTGGCCGCCCTCGAGGATCTCTTCGAAATCGTCATCGAGGAAGAGGCGCTGGCCGACATCCGCAAGGTCGAAGACCTGTGTCGAATGGTCTCGGAACGGATCGACGACCAGCCGCCCGACACGACGCAACGAACGGAACGCACGTGATCTCTCCAGACATCCGAAATCAGCTCGAAATTCTCGCCCACCACGCCCGGCAGTCCCCAGACAAGGTCGTATTCAGCTTCCTCGACGAAGACACCACCTTCGGTGAGCTGTGGGCCTCGATCGAGGCCTTTGCCGGTGGGCTCCTCGATCGCGGTCTGAACCGCGGCGACCGGGTCGTGATGGCGCAGCCAAACGGGCCCGGCTTTTTCACCGCGTTTTACGGCGCTCAACGGGCCGGCGCCATCGCGGTGCCGGTGGCCCCGGAGTCCGGAGTGGCGCGGATTGCCGATCTTGCATCGCTCTGCGATGCGGCGGCGGTTGCGGTGGCCGACGATCTCGATCATGCGGCTCTCCAAAACCTGGCCGGTCTATTGGGTGGCACGCGGTCGCTCTTGACCGTGAGCGATGGTGAGACCGCACCGCCGGCCCCGGCTGTTGAAATCGGGGCCGACGACGTCGCCCTGCTTCAATACACCTCCGGCAGCACCGGCGACCCCAAAGGTGTCCAGCTCACCCACGCTGGTCTCATCACGAACATGGGCCAGATGATCTCCGGGATGGGGATCACCGAGGACGACGTCTTCGTCAGTTGGCTGCCGGCCCACCACGACATGGGGCTCATCCTGATGACCATGGTGCCGATGGCGCTTGCCGCTCGAATGATCCTGATGCCGACCTCGGTGCGCAGTATCCGGCGCTGGCTGGAGACCATTGCCGAACACCGCGCCACCTTCACCGCAGCCCCCGATTTCGCCTACCGGCTGAGTCTGCGTTTCGCCAAGGACCCCGGCAGCCTCGACCTCTCGACCCTCCGAGTCGCGCTCAACGCGGCGGAGCCGGTGCGTGCCGGAACGGTGCGTGAGTTCGAGGAGACATTCGGGCTGAGCAACGTCATGTGCCCCGCCTACGGCCTCGCCGAGGCCACGGTCGGGGTATCGATGTGGGGTCCCGGCAACGAAATCCTGGTTGACGACCGAGGGTGCGTCTCGATCGGCAGGCCGTTTCCCGAGATCGAGGTCCGTATCGAAACCGAGGGGGGCGTCGTCGTCGCCCCCGGCGAGACGGGCGAAATCGTCGTTCAGAGCCCCGCCAACACGCGCGGCTACTGGAACAACCCCGAGGCCACAGAAGCCTTGCTCACTCCCGACGGTGGGATCCGAACCGGCGATCTGGGCTACCTCGATGCGGACAGCAACCTCTTCATGGTCAGCCGGCTCAAAAACATCATCATCCAGGCCGGCCGCAACATCGCCCCTCGAGAGGTCGAGGAAGCAGTTGAGATTTTCGATTTTGTCCGAAGGGCGGCCGCGGTCGGGATCGACCGCGGCAGTGCCGAGGGCGAGCAGATGTACGTCTTTGTCGAGCTGATGCCCGAGCGGACAACGGACTCGGGTTGCTTTCAGGACGTTGTGGTCGACGTGGTGACGGCGGTACGGGACCGCCTCGGGATGCGCCCCGGCCGCGTCTACCTCCTCGAACCGAGGGCGATCCCGATGACCGCCAACGGAAAGCTTCGCTACCCCGCCCTCCGCGAAGCCTATACGGATGGCAGCTTGCGGGGAGAAGGCAAGATACTCTTCCCGCCGTATTGATCCAGGAATTCGATACTCGATGCTGGATGCTGGATACTGGATCCGCCCACCCTCGCAGGTCTCGAATACCTACCATTTCACATTTCGACCACCCGTGCCATCGGAAGCCATCGTCGCGTACACTGTGAAGGTGAACCTGGCAGTCATCTTCAGGGTCGTGCGCCTCCAATGGTTGCTCGTCAAACACGGACTGGCTCAGCTGGCCCGCCACCGGAGCGTGAGCGGGCCGCTCAGGTTACGCCTACTGCTCGAAGAGGCAGGAGGCACATTCCTGAAATTCGGCCAGGTGCTTTCACTGCAACCCGACATCCTCCCCCGCGCCTACTGTGATGCTCTTTTCGACCTCCTCGACCGGGTCCCGTCCTTCTCCTTCCAGGAGGTCGAAAAGACCTTTGTCGAGGACCTCGGGCGCCGACCCTCGGAGGTCTTCGACACCTTCGATCCGCAACCCGTCGCCTCAGCATCCATCGGCCAGGTCCACATCGCCAGCCTCGATGACCGGAAGGTCGCGGTGAAGGTGCGGCGCCCGACGGTGGAGCGAGATTTCGAGGCCGACCTGACGCTGATGCGGGCGGTCACACGCGCCGTCCGGACCCTGCACCTCCGCCGCCTCGAATGGCTGGCCATGGCGCTGGACGAATTCGTCGGGTGGACCCGCGAGGAACTCGACTACCGGCACGAAGCTCGACACATGGAGGCGCTCGGTCACAACTCCCGCGACAGCGAGAGCGAGGTGGTGCCGAAGTTATACCGCCAGCTCACGACCCGCCGCATCCTGGTCGCCGAATTCCTCGAGGGGGTGACTGTCCTGGACTATATACGCAGCCTCGAGGCGGGCCGTTCGGACGTCGAGGAAAGGTTACGAGAGAAAGGATTCGATCCAGAAGAGTTTGCTCGCAACATCATTCGCAACTTTGTCCAGGACGCTTTCAGGGACGGGCTCTTCCACGCCGACCTTCACCCCGCCAATTTGATCATCCTACCGAACAGCGCGGTCGGCTACGTCGATTTTGGCATCACCGGCTCGTTTTCGCGTTACGCGCGGCGCAACATGGTCGCCCTCACCCTGTCGCTGACACGGGCCGACGCAGACGACATGATGGTGCATTTCCTGCGTCTCTCGCCAACCGACGACAACTCCGACATTCCGGCCTTTCGGCGTGGTCTCGATGACGCCCTGGATCGTTGGTACGAACGCGATCGAGACACACCCGCCATGCTCCAGAATTACACCCGAGTCATGCTCGATATGCTCCAGCT
>CBDTWX010000320.1:0-6746 GCA_965364305.1 uncultured Thermoanaerobaculia bacterium | reverse complement strand
ACGGCCCTCCGTCGACAGGGAGCTTTGCATCAGGGACCGGGGCCCCGACGCGGCGGAGCTGGAGGGGGTGGCCGGCCTGGTCCTGCCCCGCAACGGCGGCCATCACCGCACCCCTCCGCGGGCGCCGATCCGCGACCTGGACAGCCTGCCCTACCCGGCCTACGATCTGATCCCGGATCTGTCGGTCTACAACCCGCCGCCCTGCAACTACAAGCAGATCCCTGTCGGCAGCATCGTCACCAGTCGCGGGTGCCCCAACGCCTGTACCTTTTGCGATCAGTCCGTTTTCGGACGGGCCTTCCGCCAGCGCAGCGCCGTCAATATTGCCGATGAAATCGAGCACCTTTGGGAAAGCCATGGGATTCGAGAGGTCGCCTTTCTCGACGATACACTGACGCTCAAGCCACAGCTCTTGTATGAGCTTTTTGGCGAGCTCGATCGACGGGGGCTCCGTTTCCCATGGACCTGTATGAGCCGTGTCAACACCGTCGACTACGATCTGCTGGAGTTCATGCGGGATCACGGTCTGTGGCACGTCTCCTTCGGTATCGAGTCGGGCAACGAAGAGATCCTGCGTCGGATCAAGAAGAGAATCTCGTTGGATCGGGCCCGCCAGGTGGTCGGCTGGTGCCACGATCTCGGGATCCGAACCAAGGGTTTTTTCATCATCGGCCACCCGGGTGAAACCATTGACAGCATCGACGAGTCAATCGAGATTGCCCTCGAGATGCCGCTCGACGACGTGGTGGTGACGCTCAACACCCCGATACCCGGTTCGGAGCAGTACCGGGAGGTGGACCGCTACGGCAAGCTGGACGAGACCGACTGGAGCCAGTTCAACTGCTGGCAGCCTGTATTCGTCCCGGTCGGGCTCGACCAGGAGACCTTGCTCGCCAAGCAAAGAGAGTTTTACCGCCGCTTCTATCTTCGACCCAGAGTCACCTGGCGATACGCCAAGAGCTTCATGTCGCCGAGCGGGATGCGCAGGTTCTGGGCGCTCTGCCACTCGTTGCCCTACGTGCTGAGGAGCAGCGCCTGAAGGCGCAGTGGAGAGCGAATGGCAGTCGACGGAACCAGCCTCGCAATCGTCATCCCGGCCTTCCGCGCGGCGGAGACCATTTGCGAGCTGTTGCGGAGTGTCCCCGAGTGGGTGGACTGGATCATCGTGGTCAACGACGCGTCTCCGGACGATCTCGAGCGGCGAATCTCCGAGGTCGATGACCACCGGATCGAGTTGTTGCGCCACGATCGAAATCGCGGAGTCGGTGCCGCCACCGTGACAGGTTTCCGACGTGCCCTCGATCTCGGCGCCGACTGCGTGGCAAAGATCGACGCCGACGGCCAGATGGACCCGCGGTACCTCGACCGCTTCGTACGCATGACCACGACGTACGGCTGTGATTACGTCAAGGCCAACCGCTTCGGCCACATCGAAGCCCTGGGATCGATGCCCAGGATGAGGCTGCTCGGCAGCGTCTTGTTGACCTTCATGACCAAGATCGCATCGGGCTACTGGAACGTCTTTGACCCGCAAAACGGCTACGTCCTGATCACGAGGCGGACCTTGCGCATGCTTGACCTCGGTCGCCTCGACAGCGGCTACTCCTTCGAAAACAGCATGCTCATCAACCTCAACATCCTGCGGGCCCGGATCGGCGAGCTCTACATACCGGCCCGCTATGACGACCACATCTCGTCGATGAGTCTGTGGCGGGTGACTTTTACGTTTCCGAACCGGTTGATGGCGGGATTCGTCTACCGGATTTACCACAAGTACTTCTTTCGCAGCGTCTCGCCCTTCCTCCTGCTCCTGGTTTTTGGCCTCGTCACCACCTGCTGGGGCGCGGTCTGGGGCTCTTTCAAGTGGTATCAGTCGATTACCACCGGGATTCCAGCTACGACCGGCACGGTGATTTTTGCTCTGCTGCCGTTGCTGCTCGGTTGGTCAGCACTGTTGCAGGCACTGGTCCTGGACGTTCAGGACACCGGCGCCTGTCTGCTCTTCGATATCGATGACGAGTCCCTGCTGCCGAACTCTGACGCCCCTCCGCCATCGAATGACCAGATCGGCTGAGCGCGACCGGGTCGTCGGACCGTGGCTGGCGCCGGCGGTGCTGATTGCGGCGGTGGCGTTGGTCTACTCCTCGAGCTTCGGCGGCGCCTTCGTCTTCGACGATCTGCCGAACATCGTCGACAATCCCTCGATCCGCAGTGTGCGACCGCTTGCAGACACATTGTGGCCACCGCCCACAAACATCGGCGTCGCCGGTCGACCGGTTGTCAACCTCTCTCTGGCCCTTAACTGGGCGATCAGCGGCGACGACCCCTGGAGTTACCACCTCGTCAACCTGTTGATCCACGCGCTCGCGACCCTGGCTCTGTATGGCATCGTGCACCTGAGCGTGACGGCGCCACCACTCGATGCACGCTTCCACCGGTCGGCCACCTCTCTGGCACTGGCGACGGCTTTGCTGTGGGCGATCCACCCATTGCAGACAGAAGCGGTCACCTACGTGGTTCAGCGCTGTGAATCGCTGATGGGTCTGTTGTTCCTGTTCACCCTTTACTGCGCGATCCGGGGTTGGCGTCGGTCCTCGTGGCGAGGCTGGCACGGACTGGCGGTTGCCAGCTGTCTTCTCGGCGTCGGCTGCAAGGAGACGATTGCGGTGGCGCCGGTGCTGGTGTTGCTCTATGACGTGATCTTCAATCGGCGGAGGCCGATCGACGCCCTGCGCCGGTCGCGCGGCCTCTACACTGGACTCGCGCTGTGTCTGACGATGCTGGTGGTACAGGTCTCCGCCGGAGGCACCGCGCGTGGCGCACCGTGGGAAGAGTATTCACCGTGGCTACCCTATGTGCTCACCCAAGCGCAGGTCACAGTGCACTATCTCGGGTTGGCTCTGTGGCCGGGCTCGCTCTGCCTCGACTACGCCTGGCCCCTGGCCACACCGGCGGCGACAGCTCCCTTTGTGCTGGTGATGACCGTCCTCGTCACGCTGAGCCTGATCGCGATCGCCCGACGCCATCCTCTTGGTTACCTCGGTGCATGGTTCTTCGGCACCCTCGCACCACCGGCACTGGTGCCGATGCCCGACGTCGCGTTCGAGCATCGCATGTACCTACCGCTGGCCGCCGTGGCGGCCGCAGTGGTAATTGCCGTGAGGTACCTGGGGCGCAGGCTACCGCAGCGATTCGCGGCAGTCACAGGCTGGAGTCTTTTGGTGATCGTTGTGGTGATGCTCGGGCTGCGAACACACGCCCGCAACCTCGATTATCGGGACCCCGTGGCCCTGTGGACCGACATCGTGGAGGAGCGCCCATCCAACTCAAGGGCATTCAACAACCTGGCAACTCTGCTGGAGGGTCGAGTCGGAACCGAGGAAAGAATAACCCTTTATCGGCGGGCGATCACGGCCGATCCAGGCTATGCAACGGCCCACTGGAATCTGGCATTGTTGTTCCAGGGTCGCGGCGATCACGAGTCGGCGATGCACCACTACCGTGAAGCGGTTCGCCTCAACCCGAATGACGCAGGCTGGCGGAACGACCTGGCGATGTTCCTCAGATCGCTCGGCAGAGTCGAGGAGGCGATCGAAGAGTATCGGACGGCGGTTCGGATCAACCCGGATTGGCCGCAGACCTCGGCGATTCACTTCAACCTCGGTCTGGCTTACGAGGAAATCGGTCGATTGGAGGACGCGATCACGGAGCACCGGCACGCTCTCGAGCTGGATCCGGAGCATCTGCCGGCTCGGGAACGGCTCGACGAGCTGACGAAATCTCCCGAATAGGCACAGCCATCGACAAGTCGGGATCTCTCAACGCAGCCGCTTGCACAGATCCCTTGGCGAGCAGTCTCGCGGTTTTTCAGCTACCGAAAAGGCGGGATATATCCCCCTGCAAAAATTTACGCGCAGGCGGGTTCTATCCCCGCCCGCACTGTCACAATTTTGCTGGAGGCTCAACGGTGAGCTGGCGCGATTGGAACTTCAGATCGGAAGCGCCTACCCGGAGATCGTTCCTGCACCAACCGGAAGCAACGCCTCCGCAAAGACCCGCCCGAGGCGACGAACGCCCTCGGCGATTCGTTCCTCCGGCATCGCCGAGAAGTTGAGGCGCAGGGTGTTGAGATGCCCCCCACCGGGGTAGAAGCACTCGCCCGGGACAAAGGCAACCTTTTCCTCGAGGCTGTGCTCGAGCAGCGTGCGGGCATTCAGATCTTCGGGAAGCTCGACCCACAGAAAGAGACCGCCGGTCGGGCGGGTGTAGTGAATCTCCTTCGGGAAGAACTGATCGAGAGCCCGCAGCATCGCGTCGCGGCGGGCGCGGTAGACCTCACAGAGGTGCGCGATGTGTGCGTCGACGTCGTGGTCCGAGAAGAACTTCGCTGCCAGAAGCTGGGTCAGGCTCGAGGTCTGAAGATCGGCGCCCTGCTTGGCCAGCACAAATGGTTGCAGGAGGTCTCTTCCGGCTGTCACCCAACCGAGTCGGAGGCCCGGCGCGAGAATCTTGGAAAATGTGCCGAGCAGGATCACCAGACCGGCCCTGTCAAATGACGCGACGGGCGGAAACGGCTCTCCGTCGAAGCAAAGATTCGCATACGGGGCGTCCTCGATAATCGGCACGCGGTAGCGGGTCGCAAGATCGACGAGGGCGCGGCGTCGTTCGACCGACCAGCGCCGGCCGCTCGGGTTCTGGAAATCGGGCACGACGTAGATCAACTTCACGCGCTCGACCGACCGCAGACGATCTTCGAGGTCTGATAGCACCATGCCATCGTCATCGGTTTTCACCTCGACAAAGCGCGCCTGGTACGCCCGAAAAGCGCTGATGGCGCCGAGGTAGGTGGGGCTCTCACAGAGAACGACGTCGCCCTCATCGAGAAAGACCTTGCCGGCAAGATCGAGGCCCTGTTGGGACCCGCTGACCACGAGGACCTCGTCCGGCCCGTGGTCGATGGAGAGGAACTCTCTGAGACGTTCCGAAATCACCTCTCTCAATTCCTGCAGACCCTCGGTCGGAGCGTACTGGAGGGCCCTGACGCCGTCCTCCATCAGAAGGTCACGGGCCAACGACGCCATCTCGTGCGTCGGAAGGAGCTCAGACGCCGGGAGGCCACCGGCGAATGAAATGACATCCGGCCGTTGGGTGATTTTGAGAATCTCCCGAATGTCCGAAGCGCGGAGATCCTGCATCCGGGAAGCGAGGCTGGGATTCATCGAGTCCAATTTTCCCTCCTTGGTTCTCATACAACGGGCGACGTCGTCGGCCAGTCCGCGTCGGGCAGCGGGAACTGACCTGACGCTTCCCTCACGGCGTCGAGCAGGCGTTCGACGCCCACTTTGATGGAATCTTCGCTCGCGTGTGAAAAGTTGAGGCGCAGGAAGTGCTCCGGCGGGTCAGTGGCAAAGCACGCACGACCTGGCAGATACACGACGCCACGGGCGGCGGCATTGGCCAGCAGCGCCGATTGTTCGATCCCGTCCGGGACCCGACACCAGAAATAGAATCCTCCACGCGGCTGTGAATACTCGATCCCTAAAGAAGGGTCTTTCCCCAGCGCGCGCGCCATGGTGTCTCGCCGCCTCCGATAGGCGGTCCGAGACATCTCGAGGTGGGGCCCGAAGTGTCCATCACGAATAAAGCGGTCGATCAGATATTGGGAGAAGCTGCCGGAGTGCAGGTCGGCCCCCTGTTTGGCGAGCGCCAGCTGTCGCAGGACAATCGGAGGCACCACCAGGTAGCCCACCCGCAGACCGGGAAGGAGCACCTTGGAGAACGTGCTCTGATAGAGCACCCGATCCTCCTCGTCGAGGGCCTTGAGCGATGGCAGCGCATCGCCGTCGTATCGGAGCTCCGAGTAGGGGTCGTCCTCGAGGATCGGCAGCTGCCAGCGCGACGCGATCTCCAGCAGGTGCCGACGCCGATCGATGCTCATCACCGCACCCGAGGGGTTCTGATACGTCGGCAACGTGTAAATCAACTTTGGCCGCTCCCGCTCGAGGACGGACGCCAGAATATCGGTCCGCATGCCGTTCTCGTCGACCGGGATGCTGACGATCCTCGCGCCGGCAACGCGGAAGGATTGCAGGGCGCCAACATAGGTGGGGTCTTCCACCACCACCGTGTCGCCCGGGTCGACAAAGATCCTCGCGATCAGGTCGAGGCCCTGCTGCGAACCCGATACAACCAGCACCTCCGAGGTGCGGGCGCGAATGCCGCGCGCCGCTACCCATTGCGCCAAGGTCTGGCGCAACGGGCTGTGCCCTTCGGTCGGGCAATGCAGGAAGAGCGGCGGTCCGACATCGCGCAGAAGCTCGGCGGTGAGCTCGCCGAGGATCTCCATTGGCAAGATTTCCGGCGCCGGAAGACCGATCGAAAACGAGATCACATCCCGGCGTTCAGTCAGCGCCAGAAGATCGGAGATGATCGGGTCGTGGGCGCGAGCCACTCTTTCGCGGAAAAGCTGGCGCCACGGAGTCCCGACCACCCCGGGCGTCGGGGCCGGTGCGCGGAGGACGGCGGTGCCTCGCCCCACGTGCGCATCGACGAGACCGAGGGCCTTGAGCTCGCGGTAGGCGTTGAGAACCGTACTGCGGTTGACACCGAGAGCCGCTGCGAGGCGTCGTTCGGGTGGCAACAGAAAACCTTCGGGCAGCGCACCCGAATAAATCATGCCCTGAATCTCTCGTACGACCTGCCGGTAGATCGGTTCGCCGCTCTCCCTGTCAATCGTGATGTCCACG
>CBDTWX010000319.1:0-6751 GCA_965364305.1 uncultured Thermoanaerobaculia bacterium | reverse complement strand
GGGATCATGAGCAAGAACGCCCCTCCTCGGCCCGCTGTGGTGTCTCTCTCCCCATCGAGCCGACGTCGGATCACCTGCCAGTTGACCATCCCCGAGTGATGCGTGATTCCGGTGTCAAAAACGGTCAGTCGCTCACCCACCCAACCCGGATCCACATCGAGGCGCTCGACCCTTTCTCCACCAGGTTCGTGGTGAACTGCAATCACCCCGCCGTGAATCGCCGCCCAGTGGTCCTGGAGACCTGTGGGCACACAGAGGACCCGAGCTTCGAGATCGCGAGCCAGCACCACCAGGCGTTCGTCGTGCCGATCTTCGCCGAGCAGGGTGAGAATCCCCCGTGCGAGCGCGACCGCATAGGCCGACGACCCGCCGAGCCCGGAACCGAGTGAAGCCTGCGATCGGACCCTGACTCGAACCCCGCCCTCGGGCTTGATGGCAAAACCGACCGCCGCACTGAGATCGGTCGTCGCCACCGACTCGTCGAGGCGTTTCCACTCGGAATCTCCGATTGCATGCCAGACCTCACCCGGCGGGCCTTCGAGATCGACATCCAACTGGACCATGACCGGTATCGCCGCGTTGACAGTCAGCGAACCGGGGTGCAGCATCCCGAGCGGCCAGATATCGAGGGTCCCCCCGGCGAGATCCGCCCGACAGGGTGATTCAGCCCTCACCCTCGTTCCGGTGAAGAACTTCAGCATCGTGCTCCAATCGGGGGCGGTTCGCCTTCGATGAGCGACAGTATTGCGAGGGCATGCGCCAGGTAGCGCTGCAAACGGTCCTCGGCGAGGGGTTTGACCGGCGGCGAGGAGATCGAGAGCGGGTTGATCCAGCGTCCGTTGAGCCTGACCCGGTAGTCGAGGTGAGGCCCGGTGGAAAGCCCGGTCGATCCGACATAGCCGATGACCTGCCCCTGGACAACCCGCGCACCGCGCCGGATTCCCTTGCCGAAGCGGCTGAGGTGGAGGTAGTTGGTCTCGTAACCGTTGGTGTGGCGAACGGTGACCATGTTGCCGCCACCGCCATTGCGCCCAGCCAAGGTCACGGTTCCGTCAGCGGTGACGAGGACCGGCGTCCCCACCGGCGCGCCATAGTCCACACCGTAGTGGGGCATCCGCTTCTTGAGCACCGGATGGTAGCGGCTCATGCTGAAACGAGAGGTCACTCGGCTGAACTTGAGGGGCGATCGAAGAAACTGCTTTCTCAGCGGCAGACCGTTGATGTCGTAGTAACCCAAGCGACCGTTGTCATCCGGATACACAACCGCGTCGAGGGTTCGTGTGCCGTTGACAAAACGGGCCGCAAAGATCGTCCCCCACCCGTAGAACTCACCATCCACCGTGCGCCGGTCGACCACCAGCACGAAACGGTCGCCCTTGCGAAGATCGCGCAGAAAATCGATGTCCCACTGGTAGATCTGCGCCATCCGAACCGCCAGCTCAGGCCCAGCGCCGGCCGTGTCCATGGCCCCGAAGAGCGACGACTCGACGACCCCCTCGAAGCGCACCACCTCGCTCTCGATCGGCCGCTCGATCTTCTCGGCCTGGCTGCCCTCGGCACCCGCCATGAAGTGCACTTCGGTTCGCCGGTCGAAGATGACTTCGAGACGTTCGAGGTGACCAGCCGGCGTGCACACACCGCGAAACTCAGTGCCCGGAAAGAGCTTCTTCGGATCGATCTCACCGACCAGCGCGTCCCGCCATTCAACCCAGTCATCCCCAGCAAGGCGCCGGCTCACGCTCTCGATGGTATCGCCAGAGCTCACCAAGGTGCGGATCGGCGGGTGGAACGCCTCCATAGGCTGAACCGAGATCGGCTCGGTGCGTGCCGTAACGCTCGCCTCCCCACCGCGACCCAGATAGATGATCAGGGCAACCGCGGCGATGAGGATCGTCGCCACCGCGGTGACCACACGGAGCCCGCCCGGTTGTCTCGCCCATTCACTCTCTACAGGTCCCACCACGGTCACCGGCCCCCACGCTCGAGCACCGCAGCCGCTGTCGGTTCGAGACGCGCGAACGGCTGATTGTCCTTCGAGACGAGCACAAGCGACGGCACCTTGATCACGTGATACTGCTTGAGAAGCGCTCCGTGGCGGTCGTGAATCCAGGATACGTCACGCGGCCCCAGAGCGCTCCTTCCCTCCTCGAGCGACTCCTGTACGTCGAGCACGATGAGGTGAAAATCCAAGGACGCGCACGCCGCAGCAATCTCGTCGTAGCGGTCCATCACCGCCACGGCTCCAGGCGCCCACGAAGCCCACACGAGCACAGCGACAGGACCACGCTTGGCGACCCAGTCCGTCCAGGCGACCGGCGCCCCGGAGACCCCGTCGACCAACGGAGGATCGGCCGCTTCGGCGGCCGCCGCCACGAAGAGGATTCCAAGCATACAAATCGACCAAGCTTTCACGGGGTGAGTATAACCGGACACAACCCGTGCGCGTCTCCGTGCCCGTCTCCGTCTCCGTCCCCGTTTCCCCGTCCTAGCCCGGACTATTCACCAATCTTCGGCTGCAGTGATCAGCAACAGGGGCAGCCAATGGCGGCAGCAGCCGATTGGGAGCGCGGCATGGTCACCCCCGGGTCGTTCAAAATTTGCCGAAGTGCGGCAAAAGAAGGTACACTCGGCGCTGGAGGTTTCATGACCGAGAGCTCGACCAGTGGTGGCAACGATTTCGACACCGACGTGGCGGTCATCGGTTCGGGGTTTGGCGGATCAGTCGCCGCGCTCCGTTTCTCCCACAAGGGCTATCGCGTGACGGTGCTCGAAAAGGGCAAACGCTGGCTCCCTGAGGACCACCCCAAGACCAACTGGAATATCCGTAAATCATTTTGGATGCCGAAGATAGGGTGTCATGGAATCTTTGCCCTCAAGCTGTTGCGAGAGGCTCTGATTCTCCACGGCGTGGGGGTCGGCGGCGGCAGCCTGGTCTACGCCAACACCCTCTTCCAGCCCCCCGATACGGTTTGGGACGACCCCCGATGGAGGGAGCTCGAGGATTGGCGCGCGGTCATGCCCGAGCACTTCGAGATGGCTCGAAAGATGCTCGGAGTGACCGAGAATCCCAAGCTCACACCGGCCGACGAGGCCCTCCGGCGTGCCGCGGCGCGGCGAGGTCGCGAGGCCACTTTTCGCAATACGCCGGTCGGAATCTACTTCGGTGATCCCGACGTCACGGTGCCGGACCCCTACTTCGAGGGCGAAGGTCCCGAGAGAACGGGATGCACGTTTTGCGGCGCGTGCATGGTGGGCTGCCGCAACGGCGCCAAAAACACCCTCGACAAGAACTACCTCTACCTCGCGGAGAAAGCCGGCGCGCGGGTCGTGCCCGAAACCCGGGTCGATCTCGTCGAGGCGCTGGAGGGCGGCGGCTATCGCCTGCACTGGAAGGGGTCAACCTCTCTGTTTCCCGAACGCGGCGCCCTGACGGCACGCAAAGTCGTGTTTTCGGGCGGCGTTCTCGGCTCGGTGCGGCTGCTGATGGAGTGCAAGGAGCGAGGCGCCCTCCCCCACCTCTCGGATGAGCTCGGCAATTTCGTGCGAACCAACTCGGAGGCACTTCTCGGAATCACCTCGCGGACCCGCAAGGATCTTTCCGAAGGGATCGCCATCGCGGCCAAGGTCGAGCTCGACGACGTCACCCACTTCGAGGCGGTGCGTTTTTCCAAGGGCTCCGACGTCATGCTCCTTCTCGGAACCATGCTCACCGATGGTGGGGGCAGAATGCCCCGGCAGCTGCGGTGGCTGGGCAACATCCTGCGCCACCCGGTCGACTTTCTTCGCGTCGCCAAGCCGTGGGGTAAAGCCGAGAGCTCGGTGGTGGTCATGGCCATGCAAACGGCCGACAACTACACCCGTCTGGTGCGGCGTCGGCAGATGTTGTGGCCTTTCTCGCGCGCACTCACCAGCCGCCCCGACCCGGGACAGCCGGGAATCCCCTCCTATCTCCCGATCGCCAACGAGGTCGCGCGGGAGGTCGCATCCGAGCTCGATGCCGTCCCGCAGTCGAGTCTCAACGAGGTCTTGTTGGACACCTCCTCGACCGCGCACATCCTCGGCGGATGCGGAATCGGCAGCGATCCGGATCACGGCGTCATCGACTCTTCGGGCCGGGTCTTCGGTTACGAGGGCCTTTACGTGATGGACGGCTCGATGATCGGCGCCAACCTCGGCGTCAACCCGTCGTTGACGATCACCGCCCTTGCCGAGCACATCTGCAGCAGGATTCCGCCCAAAGGATCTGATCGCTGAGATGTTTAAACGTTGAAACGTTAAAACGTTGAACGTTTAAACGTTTGGCGCCAATGTTCAGCTGATGCTGTAAAATTACCGCACTGTGCAAGATTCTGCGAAAACATCGATCTTCGAACGGCAGTGGATTCATGCCGCGTTGCTGGTGGTGATGCTGTTTGGGTTGTGGTTCATCGCCCGCGCCTGCCCGTGTTTTCACCGCGGATCACTGTGGGGCATCGGAACCTGGACGTGGTTCTGGGTCGCAGTCGAGATACCCATTGCCCACCAGCTCTACGTCTGGTTCTTCTGGCGAACCGAGCTCCACCACGGCCTGATCACCCGGGTCTTCGGCGGTGCCGGTTTCGCCATCTACGCCCTCGGGTTCACTATCTTCTTGGTCGGCCGCGGGGTGGCGATCATCGCCCTGGCCGCTGCCTCACACGACACCATCTACATCGCGCCCGCCCTGTTGAAGCTGCTCAAACCCCTCGCCATCGTGCTGCTCATTCCCACCCTCTACCTGGCGTACTCGGTGGTGCGCTACTTCGGAATATTCCGCGCCTTCGGCGCCGACCACTTTGACGAGGCTTACCGGTCGAAGCCGATGGTTCGTGAGGGGATCTTTCGTTTGACCCCGAACGCGATGTACACCTTTGGTTTCCTCGCAGTGTGGATCCCGGGCCTGTGGTTCGCATCGCGGCCGGCGATCATCGCCGCGCTCTTCAGCCACCTCTACATCTGGGTCCACTATTTCACGACCGAAATACCGGACATGCGCCGAATCTACGCCACGTCGTGACCGGTGACCGGTTCCCGTAGAATCCCGATTCATGGAGACCATCACAACCCGCGCCGCTCGGAGGCTCGCCCTGTGCCGCGCCGGCCTGCTCAAACCGGAGTGGACCGGGATGCCGAAACGCGCGTCGGGCAGGGGGCGACGCGCCCGCACGGCGGCGCAAAAGATCATTCAACGCTTCGGCTACCTCCAGCTCGACACGGTCGCCGTCGCGGGCGCCCGCAGCCACGCGATCGTCCTTTTGTCCCGGCTCGAGAGCTTCGACCCGACTCTGGCCGAAGAGCTTCTGCGACCCGGCGAACCCCTCTTCGAGTACTGGGGCCACGAGGCGAGCTGGCTGCCGATCGAGCTCTACCCGGTCTTCGCCTTTCGCCGTAGGGATTTCTGTCACCACCCGTGGTGGGGAGACCTGATCGGCCAGCACCCCGCGGTCGCCGACAGCCTGAGGCGCCGCATCCGGGACGAGGGACCCCTGCGTTCGATCGACATGGAGGGTGGGGGCAGCACGGGCTGGTGGGACCTCAAGATCGCCAAAAAGGTGGCCACCGCGATGTGGTCGTCGGGCGAGCTCGCTATTCGCGAGCGGCGCGCCTTTCAGCGCACCTACGATCTCACCGAAAGGGTGATCCCTGCGCGCTGGCTCACGGCCTCCGTGCCGAGGGAAAAGGCGATCGAGACGCTCACCCTGCGCGCTCTTTCCGGCCACGGCTGGGCGGCTACCGGGACCGTCACCCAGACCTTTCGTCTGGCCCAGAAGGAGGTCTCGTCGGCTCTCGACCGGCTTGCCGACCGCGGAGAGGTGATCCCCTGTGCCCTGGCTATCGATGGGCGACGAACGAGCAGCGGTTGGATCCGACCCGCAGACCTCGAGCTCGCCGCACAGCTCGAAACCGTGCGGCCGCGACGCGACCGCGGAGTTCTGCTCTCCCCCTTCGATCCCCTGCTCTGGGACCGCAAACGCGTCCAGATCCTCTTCGATTTTCACCAGATGCTCGAGATCTTCAAACCGGCCGAGAAGAGGATCTACGGCTACTACTGCCTGCCGGTGCTCGCGGGCGAAGGCTTGGTCGCCCGTTTCGACCTCAAGGCCGATCGCAAACGTGGCGTTCTCAGGGTCCTGTGCCGACACTACGAGGGCGACGACCCCTCATCCCCGGCATCGACCGCGGACGACGAGGCTGCGCGCACCGCGCTCCAGCGGTACGCGGAGGCGGTCGGGTTGGCCGTCCTTTGACCCACGCCGGCCGGCTCACCACCGAGATGTTGGCGTCCGCGGCGTTCGAGCTGGCCGCTGCGGACTCCGACCTCTGCGCCGTGGTCGAACGCCTCGGCCCTCCTCCACTGTGGGATCGCGAGCCCGGCTTTCCGACGCTGGTCCACATCATTCTCGAGCAACAGGTGTCTCTCGCCTCCGCGAAAGCAGCCTTCGACAAGCTCGAGGCAGCCGTGTCGCCGTTCGAGCCAGCTGCCTTTCTGTCCCTCGACGACGGCAGCCTTCAAACCATAGGATTCAGCGGGCAGAAGGGGCGCTATTGTCGAAACCTGGCGGCGGCCGTCCTCGACGGATCGTTGGATATCGACGCCATGACGCACCTCGACGACGACGAGGTTCGCAGGGAGCTCACCGCGATCACCGGCATCGGTCCATGGACCGCCGACATCTACCCCGTACTTCTCACCAGGTTTCGTGACGAGGGCGGCGAAGCGCAAGTATCCGTT
>CBDTWX010000318.1:0-6771 GCA_965364305.1 uncultured Thermoanaerobaculia bacterium | reverse complement strand
CCCGCCGCAGCAGCTCGCGGCGGGTCTCAACATCGAAGTAGATCAGCACGTTTCGCATCATGACGATATCGAACTGCGTCGCCAAGGTCCATTCGGATGCGAGGTTCTGGTGGAAGAACCGGAACATGTGGCGTACCTCCGGGCCGAGGAGCCACTGATCGTCGTGTTGGCTGAAGAAACGCACCAAGTACGGCGCGGGGAGTCCACGGTTGATTTCCAGCTGGGTGTAGAGACCCTCCTGCGCGCGCTCGAGCATTCCCCGTGAAAAATCGCTCGCCGCGAGCTGCAGATTCCAGCCGTTGAGATCGGCGAATCGATCTCGCAGGATCATCGCAACGCTGTGTGGCTCCTGGCCGCTGGAGCATGCCGCCGACCAAATGCTGAGAGTGTGGCTCGATCTCCTTCGACGGTGCACCAGCTCCGGAATGATCTCGTCACGCAATGCCACAAAAGGGTGATGGTCGCGGAAGAACGAGGTTTCAGTGGTGGCGATGGCCTCGACCGCCAGCGTATGAATCTCTTCGAACGGCGTGGACTGCAGGTGGGAAATCAGGGCCCCAACCGTATCGAAGCCGCGGGCACGCGCGAGAGGAAGGAGGCGGGAGGAGACGAGGTAGGTCTTGCTGCCGTCGAGGACGATCGACGATTCCTTGCGGACCAGCGCCCGGATGTAGTCGAAGTCGAGAGGGCCGATCGATTTCGGCTGCCCCCGTTCGTCCAGATGGCTCATCTTCGCGCCGCCTCGACCCGCCGGACGACTTCGGCCCCGATCTCGGATATCGGAAGCACCGCATCGGCGAGACCGGCTTCGGTTACTTGTCCCGGCATGCCCCACACAACCGAGGTCGCCTCGTCCTGAACGATGACCTGCCCACCGACCTCGCGAATCAACCGACAGCCGTCGAGACCGTCGTGACCCATCCCCGTCAGAACAACGGCGAGGGTGCCGGCGCCATAGCACCTCGCCGCGGCGCGAAACAGGACGTCGGCTGCCGGTCTGCAGGAGTTGACCAGCGGCCCGTCGTTGGTCGCCAAGACAACACCACGAGCCGTCGAGTTGGCCTCCAGGTGGAAATCCCCAGGGGCGATCCATACCCCGCCCGGTGCAATTCGATCGCCGTCGGTTGCCTCGCGAACTGTGAGTGCGGAGGCGGCGTCAAGACGTTGAGCGAAGAACTTCGTGAAATTTTTTGGCAGGTGTTGCACGATCAGAACCGGTACCGGAAAGTCTTTCGGCAGAGATTCGAGCAGCGCTGTCAGTGCGTTGGGACCGCCGGTGGAGGCGCCGATCACCACGACGTCGACCGCCGGAGCGATTTTTCTGCGCGCCGAGACGACTCGGGCCTCGGTCGGGGTCCTTTCTCGGGCGGCAGCCTCGGGAAAGGAAAGTGCCCGAACCTTCGGCACGAGTTGTTCCTTGAGATAAGCTCTCGCGCTGTCGCGGGATGAGCTTTTCGAGGCCTTCGTCACGTAGTCCGATGCTCCGAGAAACAAGGCCTCGACCGTAATCGAGGCGCCGCGTTGGGTGTGGTTGGAGACCATGATCACCCGAATTCCAGGGTGTGATTGTCGTATGGCTGCAAGAGTCTCGATTCCGTCAAGCTCGGGCATGTCGATGTCGAGGGTTACCAGATCGGGAGCGAGGCGTTCGATCTTGGTCAATGCGAGCCTGCCGTTTGGAGCGGTCCCGACGACCTCGAGGTCGCTCTCCTCGGAAAGGATGTCGGAAATCACCCGGCGAGCGACTACCGAGTCGTCCACGACGAGGATTCGAATTCGCTGCACGCCGACCTAGCCGTCGATGCCGAGGAGGGTGAGTTTCTCCAGCAGCATTTCCTTGTCGAACGGCTTCATGATGTACTCGTCCGCTCCAGCGCTCAGTGCCTCGCGGACCCGATCGAGCTGCGTCTCGGTGGTAACCATCATCAGACGAAGGTCTCCGTGACCAGACATTTCGCGGACCATCTTGACCAGGTCCAGACCGCTCAATTCCGGCAGATTCCAATCGACCAGCGCGAGCTCGAATCGACCCTGCTCCTCGAGTAGGGACAACGCATCCTCGGCGTCCTTCGCCTGCTCGACCTCGAAACCGATCTCCTCGAGGATACCGGTGAGGATGGATCGCATGGCCCGTGAGTCGTCAATCACCAGTGCACGCATTCATCAATTCTCCCGCAATTCCGTCAGTCGAGTCTCCGGGATCCACCTCCTCCAGATATCACGTGACATAGTCCTCTTCTTGGGCGCCCTCGAGATCGAATGCGTGGTCCGCATCGAGAACCAGAAGCAAGCGGTCCTCGAGCTTGTAGGCGCCTCGGATCAGCCGTCGAGAATCGCTCTTGAGGGTATCCGGCGGTTCCTCGAAATGATCATCCTCCACCTCGACGACGTCCCCCGCCCGGTCCACCACCAGCCCGAGAAGTTCGTCGGCGCCGTCAAACACGAGGATGGTCGAAGAGTCCTGCGAACCCCGGTCCGGGAGACCGAAACGAGTTCTGAGATCCACGGCGGTGACAATCTGTCCACGAAGATTGATCAGTCCTCGGATGGCGGACGGTGCCTTCGGCACGGCGGAGATGACCGAGTCCCGGAGGACCTCCTGGATCCGCCCCACCTCGATCCCAAGGAAGAGATCGCCAACGTGAAACGTGCAGAAGGTGCGTGCCATCGTCACTCCAGATCCGTCGCGCGATCGAAGAAATCCGGGTCGGCCATCCGCACGACGGCCTCGAGATCCAGAACTTCCGTTATCCGTTCGGAAATCACGGCGCAGGCACGCACGCCGTCTCGGCTTCCCGGGCGCCGGGCTTTGAGCTCCTCCTCGACGATGTCGGCGATGTGGTTGACCATCAGGCCGATGCGCCGACCCTCGATTGAACACACAACGACAGGAATTTTCTCGCCATCGATCTGCACAGGTTGGCTTCGGACTTTTTTGCGACGCTCGGGAAGGGCCTGCTTGACGTCAATCAGCTGAAGGATCTCTTCGCCGTATTGCACGACAGTTTGGCCGCCCACGTGCTCGATGGCGGATCTCGGAATGTGCTCGAGGCGGTTGACGACGTCAATTTCCACAGCCATGCGTTCGTTGTCGGCTCCTTCGACGCAGACCAAACGGTCTCGAGTCGCGCGTTCCTTGACGGCGGCGCTGACCTGGGCGGCAAGCGTATGCGTGCGAGCCTCGGAGATGACACCAGCGGCGAGTCCGAGACGAAAGACATCGAGGATGAGCGCGACCTGACCGTCGCCGAGGATCGTCGCTCCGGCGAAGGGGACGCCAGAGAGCATCTTCCCAAGGGGTTTGACGACGATTTCCTGTGAGTCCTCGACGCCTTCGACAACCAGTCCGAAACGCCGGTCCTCTCCCTGTAAGACCACGATGTTGGCGCCCGCGCCACTCTCTCGTTCGTCGTGAACGCCGAGCTCGTGGTTGAGGAAGACCAGGGGAAGGAGTTTCCCGCGCAAGCGAAACACCGCAACCCCGTTGAGGTCCTCGATGCCGGGTCCCGCACTCGCTTCGTCGACCCTGATGAGCTCGATGACGCTCGCCTGCGGGATGGCGATCTGGTGCTTGCCGGCCGTCACCAGGAGCACGGAGACGATAGCGAGAGTGAGCGGGATCTTGAGTCGGAAGGTCGTCGATTTGCCCGGTTCGCTTTGGAGATCAATGGAGCCGCCCATGCTCTCGATATTTGCCCGAACCACGTCCAAACCGACTCCTCGTCCCGATATGTTGCTGACGCGAGAGGCAGTTGAGAATCCAGGCCGAAAGATGAATGTCTCGATCTCACGACGACTCAGCCCGGTGGTCTCATCCTCATCGACCAGACCTACCTTCACCGCTTGTGCCAACACCCTGTCGAGGTCGATGCCGTCACCGTCGTCGTGAACCTCGATGATGACGTTGCCGCCTTCGTGGTGTGCGCGGAGCCGCAACAAACCGGTCTCGGGCTTCCCCTTCGTGGCGCGGACGTCCGGCTTTTCGATTCCGTGATCCACAGCGTTTCGCACCAGATGGAGAATTGAGCCCTTGATGGCCTCGATGATCGATTTGTCGAGGCCCGTGTCTTCCCCCTCCATCTGGATCTCGACCTGCTTGTCGAAACTCAACGAGAGATCGCGGGTGAAGCGCGGCAGCTTGCTCCAGATGGAGCTGATCGGCTGCATCCTGGTCTGCATCACAGCTTCTTGAAGCTCGCCCGTGATGGCGTCGAGCCGTTGAGACGAAGCGGCCAGTCGGTGGTCAACCGATCCGGCCAGGTTCTGGACGATCTGGTTGCGGGCTAAAACGAGCTCACCGACCAGATTCATCAACTGATCGAGGACGCGAACATCAACCCTGATATTGCTGTCTGCGATGGTTGGAACCGTGGCGAGGTCGAAAGCGTCTGAGGCATTTTCGGTCTCGTCCTGCTCGGCCTCCGCCTCAGCTGAAACCACGGTCTTCGGGGTCTTCTTCAGCGGGGCTTTTTTTTTCGGCTGGGTTGGTTTGGCGGTGGCAGCCGGATCATTTGCCGGCTTCCGCGTTTTCGATTGTGAGGCGGGCTTTTTTTTGCCGGCTGCCTTTGCGGATTTCTTGCCGGATGAGCTGGATCGGCCGTCGGGCTTTGAGGCAACCGTTTTCTCGTGTCCCTTGAGCCGCGAGACGAGATCCGCGTAATCTTCCTCTCCTTCGCCGCCCGTTGTGTCGATAGAAGCGAGGATCACTCTTACGGCGTCGATCATGGCGAGGAGATCGGTCGTCATTTGCGGGGACAGATCGAGGGTCCCGTCGCGGAGGCGGCTGAGGAGGGACTCGCCGACGTGGGTCACGTCCTCCAGTTTTTGAAAGGCCAGGAAACCGCAGGTCCCTTTGATCGTGTGGATGGTGCGGAAGATGCGGGCGAAGACCTCCCTATCTGACGGGTCCTTTTCGAGGCTTACCAGATCCTGATCGAGTTGGTCGAGGTTCTCGACACTCTCGGCGAGGAAGTCGGCGATGATGGAGTCCATTCCTCCCATACTCACGCTCCATGGTCTTTCTCTACTTCGGCCGTTCGAACCCGACAAGATCTCGCCACACCGTTCGGCGTAGTGACCCCCTTCCCCTGATCGGGGGTTTTATTGACTCTTCCAGAATACCTTATGAACGCTACCGTCATCGTATGCTGAATGTCCCGCGAGGTGCATTTTGAAAAGGTTTTCGTTGATATCGTGGATGCCTCCCCAGGCACCGAGAATTCAGCGGAGCTGGAGCAAATCGTCGCGCGATTGAAGTACTGAACGAGGAATGAGGAATGAGGAACTCCCTTCCTCCCCATAGATGCCTCCGAGGACGTTTCGCATCCTCGTTCGGAATGACAGACGGCAGCGACGGACGTAACGACGGCCGTTGGCCTCGCCCAGGACAAGCCTGTGAGCGTGAAATTCAAAATTCGAAATCCGAGTTCACTCGTGTCTGAGTGCTTCGATGGGATCGAGCGTCGATGCCTTGGCAGCCGGGTAGGTTCCGAGGAAGACGCCCACAAGGGCCGCAAAACCAAAACCGAGCGCGATCGCCCTCAGTGGGACATGCGCCGGAGGGAAGCCAGGTATGGCTTTGGCGCCGATGATGATCAGCGGTTTTTTCGTGCTCACCTTCCATCCGAAGAGGGCTCGACACCCGCCCGAGGCACACTTCGCCTGCTCGTGCGCGTTATGAGAACAGAGCTGCGATTCCCGCTCTGGCGGCGATCCATACCCCCCAGGGCACCAGCGCGGCGGCGGCGGCCCTCCCCGTGGAGATCTTTCCCACCGTGGCGAAGCCGATGATCAGCAGGGCCACCGCCCAGATGTTGAATATGCTGATCGTGCTCGCGGCCGCCGTCAGCCACGCCGGAGAGTCGGCCGACATGAAGGCGCCGATGCTGGCCTTGACGACGGTTGCCAGTTCTTCCTGCGGCACCTTGCCGACCCGTTGAATGAGAATGCCGGTCAGCACGAGTTGCACCGCCGTCGCCGGCCAGTAGGCGTGGAGAATGGTCGAGAGAGTTTGCCGGTACTCCGTATCAGATCCGACAATCTTCAACATGACGAGGAAGACCGCCGCCATGACGGCCCAAGCAATGGGTGCCAGGATGAGATTGATGATCGGCCCGAACTTGCTGAACTTCTGCGCCTGCTCGATCGCATTCTCGATCTGCGCCTCGCTCAGTTCTGTTCCGCGTTGCTCCAAGCGGGCACGGATCGTAGCTTCAGTGTCCACATGGGGTATAACCAAAGCCTGCACGACGACCCCGAGCATGACCAGGACCACCATCACGAGAACCCAGGACGGTTTGACTCGGATATCCGAGAAGACCTCACCCGGTGAGGTGAACATCATCCACAAACGCTGCATGGAGCTGTACTTTGTCGTTGCCGACGGTGGTGGTGTCGACGCGGGTTCGGGTTCGTAGTTCGGACGATCCACGCTGTCTTCCATGTGGCCCTCCTTCTGCATTCTCAAGCGATACTGCGCTCCGCGGATTATATTCCGAATTCCTCACTCCTCATTCAAATTTGCTACATTGCGTCCCGCATGGAGAGGGGAATCGCATTTATCTGCGCGCTCGCGACCGCGATCCTGGTGGTCGGGCCGGTCACACGGCCGGTCTGTGCAGCCGAAGAGGAGACCATCGAGGAGCTGGTGACCAGGGTGGGTCGCGCCCGCTGGACCTTTGACAATTCGATCGAGCTGCTGGCAGATCCGCGAGACGCGTGGCGGGCGCGCGTCGATCTGCGCGTGGATCCCGTGCAGCGCATCGTCGCGGC
>CBDTWX010000317.1:0-6781 GCA_965364305.1 uncultured Thermoanaerobaculia bacterium | reverse complement strand
TTCGTGCGCGTTCCGACGTGGACCCGGTGCGTCGAAACATCATGGCCACCAGCGTGCAGCTTCGCGAGCTTTACCGCCGTGGTATCTACCCGACGGGTGAGCACGGCAGCCTCGAGAAAGCCGAGCGTGCGCTGGTCGTCGAGAACCTCTGTGCTCGGGTGGATCTTCCGATGAATCGGGTCGAGGTGCGAACCGACGAGGGGGGTGACGGTTTCGATCTGTCGTTGGCAAAGGTCCTGTTCAAGGACCTTCTCATGCTTCGGATCTACGCCGATCCCGACTTCGGCGAGCCCTACCGATACGATGCGGACGACATCGCGCGGGCACGGCGGAATGAGGAGGCGGCGGCGCGAGACGGGCTTGATGCCGTCCTCGAAGTTGCAGGTGGTGGTTCAGGGTTGACGGCTCGCGAGTATCTCGGTCGGCTGCTTGCAGAAATTGAGCCGATCGCGCACGGTCTCGAGCTCTCCGAGCAGCTCGAACCCCTTCGCGAAATGGCTGGCGGCGGTCCCAATCCGGCGGAGCAGATTCGTCATTGGGTCCTTGACGCCCTGGGTAACGACGATGGTGATGGTGTGACCGTGGTACCGACCAGTCTGCTCGCCGAATGGTTCGACCAGCGCCGGAAACAGGTGGCTCGAGAGATCGAGGAGATTGCATCGCGACCGGAAGACTACGGCGCAGACTGGCCGAAGCTGGCGCCCATCGTCCTCGGTTTGCAGCAGCTGGAAGTCGAACGACCGGCGATGCCGGTGCGTCTGAGTCGCGCTCGCGGGGCGATCGAGGTCGGAGGAACCAGTGACCGAGTCGGCGAGGTGATCATGCTGGCGGCGGATCTGATTCGGATTCCATCGGTCACCAACTGCCCGGACGAAAGGATCGAACAGGTCTTTTCCTGTGCGGGCTATATCGCCAATCACCTGTCGAGCGGCGGGCTCGACGTCAGGCTCTTCGACCGAGGTCGTTACCCGGCGGTGCTGGTCCGTTTTCACGGTGCGCCGGCGGCGGAGGTGACGCTCTGCGGTCATTTCGATGTGGTGAGGCCGGAACCCGATGACAGCCAGTTCGAACCGCGCATACAGGGCGATTTCTTGTGGGGCCGAGGGTCGGCGGATATGAAGACGGTCGTCGCCACCTACATGGTGTGGATGCGTGAACGGGCAGCTGCCGGCGCGCCGTACCCACCGTTCAACCTGCTGCTCGTGGGCAACGAGGAAAACGGCGAGAGCGATCCGTTCGGAACGCCGCACGTGCTGAGCGCCCTGGAGCGGGAGAGCGGATGGCGGCCTCAGTTCATGGTGGTCGGAGAGCGCACCGGCGAGCAGGGGGAAGAGCTTTACGGCGCCGTGTGCACCGAAAATCGAGGGATCCTTCGGATGCACATCAGAGCACGCGGCGTCAGCGGCCACACGGGCACAAGCGGCAGCCCGGCGGATCTGCTCGACTCGCTGGTCGAGGTGAGGACCGTCCTCCGTTCAGCTTTCAAACGCCACTTCAGCCTGTCGAGCATCGATGGCTGGGAGACCACCGCGCGTTTCCCATTCCTCAACGTCGGCGAACCTGAGGTCTACAACATCACAGCCTCAGACGGAATCCTGGGAATCGAGGTGCGTCCGATCCCGGAGGACGACCTCGGATCTTTCGTGGCCGAGGCAACTCAGCTGTGCGACGAGCTCGGTCTCGAGGCTGTGGTGGGGCTGCAGGAGGCCGGCGTCAGCTGTCCTCCCGACAACCCGCATCTGGCGCGGCTTCTGGGCGCGGTGGAGGAGGTCTCCGGGAATCCGGCCGAAGTAGGAAAGAAGAAACCCGGCTCATCCGCCCGCTTCGCTCCCGGCGGAAACCAAGTGGTCTGGGGACAGAGCGGAATCGGGCCGCACTCGCGAGAAGAACGCCACTTTCTGCCGTCGATCGAGCCCTATATGAGAGTCCTCGACGAGTTCGCGCGCCGGAGCATCGGCTAAGAGAAGCACTTTTGGTTGGTCTCGGTTGATGCGGCTCTCCCGTCGATTTCAGCCGCCGTCGAAGATGCCTCCGATACCGCCCATTTTGCCGAGGATCGAGCCCTCGCCGCGGTCCTTTCCGCCGGCTTGCGGTGCGGCCTGCCAGATACGCCCGGCCAACCGGGAGAATGGCAGAGACTGGAGCCACACCTTGCCGGGTCCACGGAGTCGAGCAAAGAAGAAGCCCTCACCCCCGAATATCGCCGATTTTACGCCACCGACGAACTCGATGTCGTAGGTCACCGAGGTCTCGAGTGCCACCAGACATCCGGTGTCGACCCGAAGAGCCTCGCCACCCGTCAGCTGACGCTCGACGATGGTTCCGCCGGCGTGGATAAAGGCCAGGCCATCTCCCTCGAGCTTTTGCATGATGAAGCCTTCACCACCGAAGAGAGCGGTACCGACCCGTTTCTGAAAGGCGATACTGACTGCCACACCTTTTGCGGCGCACAGAAACGCGTCCTTTTGACAGACGAGGGCACCGCCGTGGAGCGCCAGGTTCACCGGGATGATCTTGCCCGGGTAAGGCGAGGCAAAGGCTGCGTGGCTCTTACCCGATCCTTGGTGAGAAAAAACAGTCATGAAGAGGCTCTCGCCGGTGAGCAGGCGTTTTCCAGCACCGACCAGCTTGTCCATCATCGTGCTCTGCTGAGCGGAGCCGTCGCCGAATATGGTCTCCATTTCGATTCCGTCGCCCATGTACATCATCGCTCCGGCCTCGGCGACGACGCTTTCGCCAGGATCAAGCTCGACTTCGACGAACTGCATTTCCTCGCCGTGGACCTCGAAGTCCACATCGTCGGCCGTTCCACCGCCGGTGCGTTTGGACGGTGGTGGCGGTGGAGGAGTGTGCGCAGAGAGCGCCTCCACAGTGTTGGCCGGCGCCCAGTCGGTCACGCCCTCACAGTAGACCTGGGTGTCTGGTCCATAGGAACGGGCCTGGAGCGCATCTACCAGCTCCGCTTCGCTCATCGGTCCGACGCTTTGACCGTCCACCGCCACGTACCACATTCTGTCGCTCATAGTGCCTCCGAGTTTTTGGGTCGTCAGAGTATACGCGGGAATCAAAGGTCCTGTTCCATGACCGTTGTTCGGGCCGTCTGGGTGTCCGTCTTTGACTCCATCTCCGTGCCCTACGCCAAGATGATGCTGGATACTCGATGCTTGAGGCTGTGGATGTTCGTACCGCCCACCCACCCCGGGGAGTAACCGCAGATCACGCAGATTGACGCAGATGCCGGATGCCGACGTCAGGGACAGGATCAGAGTCGGCGACGGCGGCGGGAACCAGTGGCAGGGATCAGCGCCAGAAGACAGCGGCAGTCGTCAGCGACAGTGTACAGCGACAGCCGGCAGCGGCAGTCGACAGCGGCAGTGTTCAGCGGCTGTGACAGACGTCAGCAGCAGGTACATCGCCAGCGTCGGAATCGGGGTGGCCATTGAGGCGCGCGATGAAACGTCGACGACACAGGTGCCACCCTTCGCATTGTCCGAGGTTCTCGTCACGAAACCTGGTGAGAAGTACGGGCTAGCCCGGACTAGACCCGGGCGATGCACCCCGGGTCGTCGTTTGCCGGCCGGTTGACGTGGGTGCTCACCTGGTACGCCGCCATGTCGCCGTCAGGATGGGGGACCAGCAGCTGTGAAAGTCGCGCCGCGGCCAGAGCTTCCGGCTGGAGCCATTCGCCGTAGTGCTCGGGTGGGAGAATGACCGGCATGCGGTGGTGGAGATCGGAGATCGTTTCGTTGGCCGCAGTCGTGATGATCGTGCAGCTTTCGAGGGGTCCTCCGTCGCCGGCGGTCCACCGCTCCCAGAGACCGGCGAAAGCAAAGGTCCGACCGTCCGAAAAATGTATGAAATAGGGGCGTTTGCCGTCTTCTGTGGCAACCCACTCGTAGAATCCACTGGCCGGGACCAGGCATCGTCTCCGCTTGACCGCCGCTCGGAACGAGGGTTTCTCGGCGACCGTCTCGGCTCGCGCGTTGATCATCCGGGCGCCGATCTTGACGTCCTTGGCCCAGGGCGGTATCAGCCCCCAACGAACCATCGCGCACTCGCGCGACCGTTCTTCGCCGGCTCGTACGATCGGAACCGTCTGGGTGGGGGCGATGTTGAAACGCGGTTCCACGTCCTCGGGCGCTTCGACGTCGAAGACGTCGGCCAGCACCGCGGCGTCAACGATGAGCGCAAATCGTCCGCACATGTGGAGAATGATACTCCACCCGGATCAGAGTCGGGTTCAGGGACAGAGTCAGTTGGCCTCCAGTTGAGACGCGCGAAGGGGCATCGGCGACACCTCGCACGTCGAAGCAAGAAGCGCATACCGGTTATGTCCCGGTCGCTGATCCTGCCGGTCCACTGCCGCTGATTGCTGTCGCTGAGTCCGTCGCTGTCCCTGATCGCCGCCTATGCTGCTGCCGGTGATCCTGCCACTGGCGCCGTCAAAGGCCACCTGTGCGGACGGGTGGTCCTCAAGCCCCAGGCCTCACGCATCAGGCCACGGATGGATGGGCTGGCGGGAAATGGTAGCCTTGGCCCCCAGAAAGACGACCGTCTGCGGTCTTCAAGGAGAAAACATGCCAGGCATCTTCAAGGCCTACGATATCCGGGGGACGTACCCCGACCAGCTGGACGAGACAACGGCGTTTCGAGTCGGCTACCACTATCGTGATCTGCTCGACGAAGAGGACCTTGCTCGGGGTCCGGTGGTCGTGGTGTCACGCGACATGCGTTCTCATTCCGTGCCCATGGCTCGCGCTCTCAAGGATGGCCTCCGGGCGCGCGGGGTGGCGGTGGTCGACATCGGTGTCGCCGACACCCCGCAGAACTACTTCGGGATCGGATTCCTCGAGGCGTCTGGCGGAATCCAGGTCACCGCGAGCCACAACCCCGCCGTCTACAACGGATTCAAGATGTCCCGGCGGGACGCGATACCGGTGTCCTACGAGACCGGAATTTCGAAGCTCGAGGGTCTGGTGGAGGGTTCCGATATCGCCGTTGATCTGCCGCCTCTGGCCGACGAAGAGGAACGATCGGTCTTCGACGAGTACAGCCGCCATGCGCTCGAGGAAATAACGGTTGCCGAGCCGCGGCTCAAGCTTGCCGCGGACGCCGCCAACGGAATGGCCACGATCTACCTGCCAATCCTCGCTGAGCTCAATGTGGAGCTCGTGCCCCTCTATTTCGAGCTTGATGGGAACTTTCCCAACCACGAGGCCAACCCCTTAAAATCGGAAAACCTGGTCGACGTGGAGAGAGCGGTGCGGGAGCACGGCTGCGATTTGGGAGTGGCCTTCGACGGCGACGCCGATCGGGCCATTCTGATCGACGAGCTCGGCAACGCGATCTCGGCCGACAAGATCACCGGTCTGCTGGCGCCGCGATTTCTGCGTTCGGAGCCTGGAGCGAGCATCGTCTACGACCTGCGATCGTCATGGGCGACAAAGGAGGCCATCGAGGAGGCCGGTGGGGTGCCGATTCGCGAAAGGGTCGGACACTCGTTCATGAAAGCCACCATGCGCGAGCACGGCTCACCGTTCGGCGGCGAGCTGGCGGGCCATTTCTACTTTCGCCGCAACTTCACGGCCGACTCGTCGCTGATGACCGTGATCGAGGCCCTCAATCACCTCCGGGAGGAAGGACGACCGATGTCTGAGCTGGTCGCTCCGCTCAACCGTTATCACGCAACGGGTGAGGTCAACTTCCATGTGGAAGACAAGCAGGGCATGATCCGGCGCCTGGCCGATGACTTCTCCGACGGAGAGGTAGACTTTCTCGACGGTATCACCGCCCAGTTCGACGACTGGTGGTTCAACGTTCGTCCTTCGAACACGGAACCGTTGCTGCGGTTGGTGCTCGAGGCGCGCAGTCGCGAATTGATGGAGACGAAGAAAGCACAGCTTCTGGGCTATCTCGGCACCCCCGAGTAGAACGCCTGTCCGATGACCGCGATCCTGGGAATCTCCGCTTACTACCACGACTCGGCGGCCGCCCTGGTGGTGGACGGCGAGATCGTGGCCGCGGCACAGGAGGAGCGCTTTTCCCGCATCAAGCACGACCACGCGTTTCCGTCCAACGCCATCGCCTACTGTCTGGAGGAGGGCGGTCTCGCGCCGGAAGATCTCGACTATGTTGGTTTTTACGACAAACCGTTTTTGAAATTCGAGCGCATTTTAGAAACCTACCTCGCCTTCGCGCCGCGGGGTTTCGCGTCGTTTTTGAAGGCGATGCCGCTGTGGATGCGGCAGAAGCTCCACTTGCCGCGCGAGATCCGCCGTGAGCTCGATGGAGCCTATCGGCGGCGCATCGTATTCACCGAACACCACGAGTCACACGCCGCGAGCGCCTTCTTCCCGTCGCCCTTCGACGAGGCGGCGGTCCTGACCCTCGATGGGGTGGGGGAGTGGGCCACCGCGAGCTTCGGAATCGGCCGCGAAAACTGCGTCGAGCTGAGCCACGAGCTCCATTTCCCTCACTCCCTGGGTCTTCTCTACTCCGCATTCACCTACTTCTGCGGTTTCAAGGTCAACTCCGGCGAGTACAAGCTGATGGGCCTCGCCCCCTACGGGACGCCTCGATACGAGGAGGAGATCCTCGACAAGCTGCTCGATCTCAAGGACGACGGGTCGTTTCGGCTCGACCTGAGCTACTTCAACTACTGCCAGGGGCTGACCATGACCTCGCGCAAGATGGACCGGCTTTTCGGCGGTCCGCCACGCGCACCGGAGACGCCGCTGACCCAACGCGAGATGGACCTCGCCGCGTCGATTCAAAAGGTCAC
>CBDTWX010000316.1:0-6784 GCA_965364305.1 uncultured Thermoanaerobaculia bacterium | reverse complement strand
AACCCGAACTACATCCTGCCGAAGATGTTCATGTTCCGCCTGCAGAAGCTCATGGACGAGTACGCCGGTGGCGTGGGCTCCCAGTTCACGACCTCGAAGATGCTGTGCGAGCGCGGCCTCGAGCTCCTCGCCTTGCTGAAAGAGGACGCCGCCAACCTCGGTGCGAGCGATCTCCACGAGCTGATGCGCTGCTGGGAGAACGTGCACCGTATGTATCAGGCCGAAGCGCACGTCCGAACGATCCTTTTCCGCGAGGAGACGCGTTGGCCGGGTTACTACTTCCGCGCCGACTTCCCCAAGCTGGACAACGAGAACTGGCTGTGCTTCGTCAACTGCATCATGGATCCGGAAACCGAAGAGTGGCAGATGCTCAAGCGGGACATCATCCCGATGTTCAAGGCTGGGTCCGACCACGAACTCCTGGGCGGTTGATCCGTCCTTTCACTTCGGGCCCCAGGCGCTCCAGCGCCTGGGGCCTTTTTCCCAGAGGTAATTTTGATCGATTCACAACACCCCGTCTGCCCGCACTGCGAGACAGCTCTGCAAGCCTTCGAGCTCCCGGACAACACCGGTTGGGAGAGCGCATTCCACCTCGCGTGCTTCAACGACGAATGCTCCTACTTCGTCCGTGGGTGGGACCATATGGAATCCAACTTCGCGGTCAAGGCGTCGTATCGCTATCGCGTCGATCCGGCGACCGGCAATCATTCACCGCTCCCGGTATGGTCTTCCGACGCCCTGAAAGACCGAATCATCGAGGCCGCCATTGGCGAATCAGCCGATGGCGGCCTCGATGAGGATGCAAACGAGAATGGAGGCCGCCCATGAGCACCGCAGACGCGAGCCTGCCCCAGTTCCTGACGGACAAGAGGCAGCTCGCGGAAGGTGAATCGTTCGAGTTCACCTGCCACCCTGGTGTCCCTTGCTTCAACTCCTGCTGCGCCGATGTCAATATCGTGTTGACGCCGATCGACGTGCTACGCCTGGCCCGGCGCCTCGGAATGAACACCCGTGATTTCCTCGAGACACACACCTCGAACCCCATTACCAAGGACCTGAAGATCCCCATGGTGATGCTCAAAATGACGGATCAGGAGGGGAAGCCGTGCCCCTTCGTCGGAGACGAGGGCTGCACAGTCTATGAGGATCGCCCGTGGGCATGCCGGATGTACCCTTTGGCGATGGCCATCCCACCGGCCCGTGCCGGTGAGGAGCCCGAGCCCGTCTTCTTCGTCTTCGAGGACGACCACTGCAAAGGTCGGGAGCAGCCGGACCGCAAACCGTGGACCTCGGCGACATGGCGGGAAGACCAGGGGCTCGAAGCCCAGGACGAGCTCGAAAGCGGGTTTCGCGACCTCGTCAGCCACCCCTGGTTCATCGGCGGGCGCACCCTCGATCCCAAACGGATGCACATGTTGTACACCGCCTGCTACGACCTCGACACCTTCCGCTCTTTCGTTTTCGAGTCCTCGTTCCGTGAGAGGTTCGATCTCCAGACCGACGTGCTCGAAGAGCTGAAAACCAACGATGAGGCCCTCCTCCACTTCGCCTTTCGGTGGCTTCGGTTCGCGCTCTTTGCCGAACCGACCCTGAAGGTCAAGCCGGAAGCGGTCGAACGGAGTCAACAATGAGCGAAGCCAAGAGTCTGCTCGTCATCGGTGCAGGCATCGCGGGGATCTCCGCCGCCCTCGAAGCCGCCGAAGCCGGCGCCGAGGTGTTCGTGGTGGAACGCGAGCCCTACATCGGAGGTCGTGTTGTTCGCAGCCACAACTACTTTCCCAAGATGTGCCCTCCGACCTGCGGCATGGAAATCAACATCCGCCGACTCGAGCGCAATCCGCGGGTGCGGGTGATGACCAGCTCCCGCGTAACCGGCGCCGAGCAAAAGGACGGCGGTTGGTCGGTCGAAGTCACACACGAACCGGCCTGGGTCAACGAGAAGTGCACGGCCTGTGGAGACTGCGAAGCCGCCTGCACGACCGAGGTTGACGACCCCTACAACCTCGGCATGAGCGCGGCCAAGGCGATCCGCCTGCCCCACCTCAACGCCTGGCCCAAGCGCTATGTCTTCGATCGATCCGCAGTCGGCGACGACGAGGCAAGAAAGATCGCCGACGCCTGCACCTACGGAGCGGTCGACCTCGGCGCCGCTGAAACCACCGAGACCATCGAGGTCGGAGCAGTGGTCATGGCGACCGGATGGAAACCCTACCCCATCGAGAATCTTGAGGACCTCGGCGGCGGACTCGACGACGTCATCGCCAACGTGCAGATGGAGCGCCTCGCGTCCCCGGCCGGCCCGACCGGCGGCAAGATCCTTCGCCCGTCCAACGGCGAGGCGCCCAACAGGGTGGCGTTTGTCCAATGCGCGGGCTCGCGCGACGTCAACCACCTCCCCTACTGCTCCGGCATCTGCTGTTTGGCGTCCCTCAAGCAAGCGCAGTACGTCAAGGAACAGTACCCGGAGTCCGAGGTCACGCTGTACTACATCGACCGCAGGACGCCGGGACGCAACGAAGACGTTCTGCTCAAGGTCTCCGAGATCGAGGGCGTCTCGCTCGTCAAGGGCAAGGTCGGCAAGGTCGAGCAGAACGGCGGCGGTCTCAAGCTCCACGTCGAGGATGTCGAGGCCGGCGTCAAGCTCGAGGCCGAGGCCGATCTCGTCGTGCTCGCGACCGGCATGATGCCGAGTGCCGCCGATGACGACCTCGCTCTCTTCACGCGCAAGGACGACGACGGTTTCCTGCTCGATGACCTCGAGTCCGGAATCACCGTCGCCGGCGTCGCACGGCGACCCGAGGATGTGGCCTCGTCGGTGCGAGACGCAACCGGAGCCGCGGCCCGGGCCCTGGTGGCCGCAGGAAGGAGGGCGTAATGGACAAGCTCGGCGTTTTCCTGTGTACCGGTTGTGGAATCGGTGAAGCGATCGATGTCGACGCCGTCTTCGAAGGGGCAGAAGAGACCGGGTGCGCCTGCACCCTGACCCACGAATGCTTCTGCGGCCCCGAAGGGCTGGAAGCGATCAAGAACGCGGTTTCTGAAAACGACCTCGACGGCATCCTCGTCGCCGCCTGCTCCGAGCGCGCCAAGACGCAAGAGTTCAACTCGCTGACGGTCGACGGTCCGGCGATGTTCCGGACGGCGCTTCGCGAGCACTGCGCCTGGCCTCTCAAGGAGGCTGAAGACGACGAGGACAGGACCCTCTGTGCCAAGGACATGGTGCAGATGGGCCTCGCTCGGCTCGATGGCGTCAAGCCCATCACGCCGCTCGAAGAAGAGATCAATGATGGTGTGATGGTGGTCGGCAGCGGCCGCGCCGGCCTCGAGGCAGCAATCGCCGCCTCCGGCATGGGGCACCCGGTCGTGTTGGTCGAGCACGGCGAGGAGCTGGGCGGGCTGTTGGCGAGTCAGAAATCGGTTCCTCCAGAAGAGCCCCCGTACGATGCGCCGCAACCGAACCCGATCTCGGACTTGGTGGAAGAGGTGAAGTCCAACGATGCGGTCAAGGTCCTCACCTCGACCAACATCGTCAAGATCTCCGGCCAGCCGGGCCAGTTCAAGGTCCAGCTCAACGGCTCTTCGGGTCTCGAGATGACGGTCGGTGCGATCGTCCAGGCGACCGGCGCCAGCCCCTACAAAGCCTCGAAGCTCGGGCATCTCGGCTACGGCGCCTCGCCCGACATCGTCACATCGCACGAGTTCGAAAAGATGCTGGTCGAAGGCACGATCACCTGCCCCTCGGACGGTCGCACGCCGAAGCGGGTCACCTTCATCCAGTGTGCCGGATCGCGCGATCCAGACCACCTCAACTACTGCTCATCGGATTGTTGCACCAACACTCTCCGCCAGGTTCAGGAGCTCTCCACAATCGATCAATCGATCGAAAGCGCCATCGTCCACAAGGACATGCGCGCGGCCGGCCTGATGGAACATTTCTACCTCGCCACCCAAGAGAAGACCGGAGTCATGATCACTCGCGGCGAGGTCAGCGGCGTGAGCGTCAACGGCAAGCCCTCGATTCACCTCTCCACGAGCATGCTCGGTGACAACGTCGCCCTCGACTCCGACCTCGTGGTCCTGGCGGTCGGCATGGTGCCGAACGCCGCCGACGGCGAGCTGATCCGCGAGCTGCACGACTCCCGCCACCAGGCGGAGCACGCTGAAAGCTCGCAGGTGCGCGAGACCTCTGCGGCTCGCGCCGAGGAGCTGGTGGAGCACGAGGGCACCGAGATCCTCAACCTGACCTATCGCCAGGGCCCGGATCTGCCGGCCCTCAAGTATTCGTTCCCGGACTCACACTTCATCTGCTTCCCGTACGAGACTCGCAGAACCGGCATCTACGCCGCCGGTGCGGTGCACGCACCGATGGACGCGGCCCAGGCGGGAGAGGACGGTTACGGCGCTGCTCTGAAGGCCGTGCAGTGCATCGAGATGGCCAAGCGCGGCGAGGCGGTTCACCCGCGCGCCGGCGACCGGGGTTACCCTGATTTCTTCCTGCAACGCTGCACCCAATGCAAGCGCTGCACCGAAGAGTGTCCGTTCGGCACCCTCAACGAGGACGAGAAGGGCACGCCGGAGTTTTTCGCCCTGCGCTGCCGCCGATGCGGTATCTGCATGGGCGCCTGCCCCGAGCGAATCATCAACTTCCAGGACTACTCGGTGCTCAGTGTGGCCGAGATGATCAAGGCATTCGAGGTCCCTGAGGACTACGAGGAGAAGCCGCGAATCATCGCGCTGATGTGCGAGAACGACGCCCTGCCCGCATTGGACGCGGCGGCAGCGAACGGCGCCACCTGGAACCCGTGGACTCGGATCATCCCGGTTCGCTGCCTCGGCTCGATGAACATCGTGTGGCTCGCCGAGTCGCTGTCACGCGGCGTCGACGGCGTCATCTTGATCGGCTGTAAGTACGGCGACGACTACCAGTGCCACTACGTGCGCGGTTCCGAGCTCGCCAACACGAGGCTCGACAACGTCGGTGAGACGCTCGAACGGCTCGCCCTCGAGCCCGAACGGGTCAAGCTGGTCGAGCTCTCTCACGATGAGTTCGAACGCATCCCAACGATTCTCGACGAGTTCTCCGAGGAGCTCGACGAGATGGGGCCGAACCCGCTCAAGGGCTTCTAGGGAAAAGGAGGACGTATGGCCTCGATTCCGGTCATTCACACGTCTACGGACTTTCGCGAGGCGTTCTTCAAGCGCGGCGGAAGCAACGCCGCCAAGTGCTACCAGTGCGCCACCTGCTCCAGCGTGTGCGAGCTCGCGCCCGACAACGCACCGTTTCCGCGCCGGCAGGTGCTGATGGCTCAGTGGGGCCTCGAGGACCAGCTCATGGCCGATCCGGGCCCGTGGCTGTGCCATCAGTGCAACGACTGCTCGGTCCGTTGCCCACGCGAGGTCAACCCCGGCGACATGATGGCCGCGGTCCGTGCGATGGCGATCGAGAGTCTTTCGGTGCCGCGGATCATGGGCCGGCTGACCGGAAATATCCGGGCCTCGTGGCCAGCGCTCATATTCCTGCCCATCATCTTTTGGGTGGTTTTGCTCGGCGCCACCACTGGGCTCCACATGCCTGAGAACCTTTTGCCGCTGTCGCTCGACGGACGATTCCACTACGAAGAGCTGGTGCCCCATTCGCTGATCTACATCGTCTACACGTCGGTCACTCTCTGGGTAGTCGGCGCGATGTGGTTCAGCGGTCGAAAATTCTGGAAGCTGATCGGGACCGGCCAGGAGCGTCGCGGATCGTTCTTCGGAGCGCTGACCGGCGCGGTCATCGATGTCGCGACGCACAGGAAGTTTTCGTCCTGCGACCATGGCGTGCCGAAGCGGCGGTGGGGACATTTTCTCGTCATGTGGGGATTCGTCGGTGCCGCCGTCACGTCCGGAATCCTGGTGGTCTATATGTACGGGCTTCAGATGTACCCTCTCCCGCTCGACCACTGGGTCAAATGGCTCGGCAATATCTCGGCGGTCGCACTCGTCATCGGCGGCGTGCTGCTCTTTGTCAACCGGCTCAAGAAGGACGACAAGCTGGTCGGTCAGACCACTGCCTTCGACCGGTTCTTCCTGATGACCGTGCTCGGAGTGATCGGAACCGGCGTGCTGACCGAGGGCTTTCGCTTCGTTGCCGTTCCGGTGGAGCTTGCGTTCGCGATGTACATCCTTCACCTCGGTGCGATCTTGACCCTGTTCATGACCGTTCCTTACTCGAAATTCGCGCACATTGTCTATCGCACCCTTGCCATGACCCACGAACGAATGACTGCTGCGGCAGACTGAGCGATTTTTCAGACGGCGGCCCGCACGGGCCGCCCTCAATTTTTGACAGCCAAAGGAGGCAACTCGATGAGCACACTTGTTCCCCCGCACGGAAGTCCCGAACTGAAGCCGCTCCTGCTCGAGGGCGATGCACTCGCGGCCGAGCTGGAAAAGGCCAAGGGCCTGAAAAAGGTCCCGCTGACCAGCCGCGAGACCGGAGACCTGATCATGCTCGGCATCGGCGGTTTCACGCCGCTCGACGGCTTCATGGGAGAGGCCGACTGGAAGGGCGTCTGCGACGACATGAAGATGCCGTCGAAGGACGGCCTCTTCTGGCCGATCCCGATCACACTCTCCGCTACCCAGGAGCTCGCCGATTCGATCGCGATCGGTGAGGAGGTCGCCCTCTGGGATCCCGACCACGACGAGTTCATGGCCACCATGAAGGTGACCGAAAAGTACACGATCGACAAGACGCACGAGTGCCAGCAGGTGTACAAGACCACCGATCTCGAGCACCCCG
>CBDTWX010000315.1:0-6794 GCA_965364305.1 uncultured Thermoanaerobaculia bacterium | reverse complement strand
GGCGCTGTCGCTTGGAATCCTGCCACCCCCGACCCGCCACCAGATCGCTACCTTCATGACCGGCGAGCCGTTCCAGTTCTTCCCGGGCACCCGCTGGGCCTACTGCAACTTCGGTTACCTCCTGCTGCAGATGCTGGCTGAGCAGGTCACCGGCGTCGATTTTCCCGAGTACGTTCACGACAACATCTTTCGCCCGGTCGGAGTTGGACGCGCGCGGATGGGCCACTCCCCCCGCGCCGACCTCGCGCCCACCGAACGCCACTACATCGGTGACTACGAGGGCGATCCGTACGCGATGGGATGGGAAAACGCCTACGCAGCCGGCGGCATGGTGATGTCGGCGACCGACCTGGCGCGTCTCTACACGGCACTCTTCGACGACCCGAACGCCTCGGGGTTGCTGCGCAGCGAAACCATCGACTCGATGTTGTCGCTCCCCTTTGACGCTTCCCGAGACATGGGCTACGGACGAGGCTGGATCTTCGAGAGGTTCTTCGCAGACCTCGGCAAAACCATGGGTGGCTACATTGATCTCGATGACGACCTGGAGGTCTACAGCCACGGCGGCGGCGGTCCGGGCGTCCACGCCATCGCCGCGTGGCGAACCGACGGGTTCGGTTTCTTCTGGCTCAGTAACAAGGACCCGCTGGTCGACGACTTCGACGATCTTCTCGAGATCGACGGTTGGCCGGCGCACGACCTCTGGCAGGCGGTCGGGATCTCGGCCACCCCCCTCGGTTCGGCACCGGTCGAGTCGTGGATAGCCGCCGTGGTTCACAGCGACGGTGTCGGTGACAGCACCTGGCGTTCCGACGTCGGTCTGCTCAACCGCTCGACCCAAACCAATGCTGTCCGCCTCAGGTACTACCAGGGTTGGGAGGTCCTCGAACGCGAGCTCGAGCTGGCGCCGGGTGAATCACGCCGGATCCCGGATGTCGTTGACTGGTTCGGCCGCAGCGGGTCGGGACCCCTCCAGGTGTTTTCGTCGGAGGCCCTGACAACCACGTCAAGGACCTTCAACGAGTCTCTTGAAGGAACGTTCGGCCAGTCCCTCGACGGCGTCACGTCCACTGGAGGTCTCGAGTCGGGAGAATCGGTGGTGCTGATGCAACTCCGAGAAGATGATGTTGCCCGCACCAACATCGGCGTCCTCAACCAGTGGCGGGGCTTTGCCCGAGTCGAGGTCGAGCTGTACGACAACGAAGGATCGCTCGTCATCTCCGACACATGGGTCGTTTTCCCCCTCCAGACGGTGCAGTTCAACCGCCCATTTCGGACATTCGGTGGACGTGTCGACATCGAGTCGGGGTATGCGGTTATCAAGGTTCGATCCGGTCAGGACGTGTACGTCTACGGGTCGGTCATCGACAACGCCACAAACGACCCCACGGCCATTCCCATGAAGGGTGGAGACGGATACTCTCGGCAGTGGATCGCTGCCGCCGCCCACAGCGAGGGCCTTCACGGCAGCGTCTGGCGCACAGATGTCTGTCTGCTCAACCTGTCCAATGGAACCGCAACTGCGGAAATCCGATTTCGCGGCAGTGAAGGAGACGCCGCATCGCTCGTCATCGAAGTCACGGAGGGTGAACAGGTCGTGGTCGGCGATGTCGTGGCGCAGATCGGAATGACAGGCTCGGGTTCGATCGAAGTCTTTTCCGACCGACCTCTGTTGGCGAGCTCACGCACCTACAACGCCGGCGCGGACGGAACTTTCGGCCTCTTCCTCGACGGAGTTCCAGTCGAGAACAGTCTCTCCAGCGGCCAGAGCGTCTGGTTTCCCCAGCTGCAACAGAACCAGTCGTTTCGAACCAATATCGGGCTCGTCAACTCGGGCGACCTCGAAGCCAAAGTCCGAGTATTCCTCTATGACGCCTCGGGCGCCGAGCTGGTCTCCAGATGGAGAACCATCGAGCCCTACGCCTGGATGCAGCTCCAGGAGCCATTTTCCCGTCTCGCCGGTCGTACCGACGTCGACGCAGGATATGCCCGGATCACGGTCGAGTCGGGTGACGGGGTGATCGCCTATGCATCGGTGATCGACAACGCCACCAACGACGGTACCGGGATCACGATGAAACGATGACCGGCAACGAGAGTCCTGACGGACATGAGAAGGAGATCGCCATGGATTCAGGGTCACATCAAAAACCAGTACTTCTCTCGAGCACCGGGGAACCCCGTCTAGCCGATGTTCCGATCACCATCATGACGGCGCTGATCCTGCTGATCATCCTCCTCTTCATGGCTGTACTTTGAGGAATTTCAGAAGCTGTAGATCACAGACAACGAGGCAGTGTCGACGAGATCGGAAAAATCTGCCGCGAGATCGATCTGGAAGGATTTGAACGCGAGGCCCAGACCGAGCGCGAAATGGATCTCGTCCTGCCCGGTCTGAAACAAGAGCCGATGCTCCACGTCGTCGCTGATGCTGCGGAATCGGTGGTCCGGGTCGAGCCACACCCCGGCTCGAATGGCGATGACGGGAGTGCTGTCGAGAAACGCCAACTCGGCACCGAGGTGGAACTCATTGCCGTCGTCCGCAGCGAATTCGACCTGCACGTCACCTACATCAACATCTTCGCCGAAGTTCTCCGCCGAAGTCGGTCGAAAACCTCCGAATATCGACGAGTACTCAACCCGGTCCCACTCCAAACTCAAGGCCAGCCTGCCGTCGACTGATTGGTAGGCGACCCCGAACCCGTACACGTCGGGAAAGGGCATCTGCCCCGCAATTCGCGTTAGGACGGCACCTTCGGGAATTGCAGGATCGATGATCCCCGCCAAAGGTCCCGCGACGATCTCGTATTCAACCTCGAACTCCGGCGCCTGGCGGAAGAAACCGCCAAAGCTCCACCGTTGCGAAACGTGCCACAACACGCCGGCGCTCAAGCTCCAATCGGCGCCGTCGATGAACAGGCCACCGGTCGCCAACCGGCGCTCGGGAAGATACGGGTTCGGGCCGAAGATCGATTCCAGGCTTTCACCGCTGACGACGTTCCACTCAAACGGCGCCTCGAGCCGGCCGATGAAGTAGACGACTCCGAGACCGAGGCTGAGCCGATCGTTGATCCGGTAACCGCCCGCCAGGCCATAGCTGACGATATCCAGATCCGTGGCCCATCTGCGATCAATCTGGCGAGCGTCGTATAAACCGGTCTCGTCCAAGTGGAACAGACCCTGGGTCTCGGCGCGGGCGCGAAACTTGGCGAGCTGATGCCGGTACGCAGCCACCGACCATCTCCCCGTCGGGTAGACAAGGGAGAGAAACGAAAGTCCGTTGGCGCTCTCGTTCGAGGAGGCAGCTCGCACACCGTCGATGGTGTCGAGACCGATGCCCGTAGGCGCTCCCTCGTACCGACCACCAGCGATGTAGTGAGTGCTGTAGCTCCAATAACGGCCTTCGGCCGAGATTTCGGGCCGGAGGAGCTGCACCAGCCCGGCGGGGTTGGCAAAGGCCGCGGTCGCATCATCGGCGAGGGCGGCAAAAGCACCCCCGAGACCCAGGCTGCGCGCGCCCGGGTTGGAGAAGCTGAACTCGAAGGTGTTGAGCGTTTCCTGGGCGGACGTGCTCGCGGCGGCGAGCAGGCCAACAACAAGGATCACAGGGAATCGATAACGTCTTTTCATCAGAAACTGTAGATCGCCGACAGCGAAAAGGTGTCGACAAGATCCGAGAAATCGGCCGCGAAGTCGATCTGAAACGTCTTGAAGGTCAAGCCAAGACCCGCCGCCACGTGGATCTCGTCCTCGCCCGGCTGGAACAACGCTTGGTGTTCGGGGTCGGAGCTGATGCTGCGAAAACGGTGGTCGGGATCCCTCCACACGCCGGCGCGGATGGCGAAAACGGGCTTGAAGTCGATGAAGGCGTACTCGACGCCGAGCCGGAGCTCGTCGCCGTCGTCGGCTGCCAGCTCGATACCGAGATCGAGATCGTCGTCGAGGGTTTCGATCACCACCGGATCGAAGCTGCCGAAGATCGAGGAGTACTCGACGCGGTCCCACTCGAAGCCCACCGCGAACTTACCGTCACTGGTCCGATAGGCAATGCCGAACCCGTATACGTCGGGAAATCGCATTGGTGTCGCGATGACCAGAAAGGTCTCATCCGGCGCGATTGACGGATCAAAGAGCTGTATACCGAGTCCAGTGCGGAAGTCGTAGACGAGGGTGAATTCGGGTCCCTGCCGAAAAAAAGCGCCGAGGCTCCACTGTTGGGTAAATTTCCAGAGAAGGCCCGCGTTCAGACCCCAGTCCGAATCGTCGAACGCCATGTCTCCATTGGCCAGCTGCCGCTCCGGGAGGTAGGAGTTCGGACCGAAAAAGCCCTCGGTTGTGAAGTCGTCAAAGAACACCCACTCGAACGGGGCGTCGAGCCGGCCGTCGAAATAGACCGCCCCGAGGCCAACACTGAACCGATCGCTCACTCGGTAGGCTCCGGCCAGGCCGTAGCTAACGATGTCGAGCTCGGTCGACCATCTGCGGTCAAATGTGCGAAACAGTTCGGTTCCGGTGCCGCCGGTATGAAAGAGCCCCTGGGTATCGGTCTGAGCGCGAAAGTTCGCGAGCTGGTGTCGGTAGACCGCAATCGACCACTTGCCTCTGGGGTACACGAACGATACGAAGGAGAGGCCTGTGAGCTGCTCCTCCGACACCGCAGTTCGCAGTCCGTCGGTGGTGTCGAGACCGATGCCGGTTGGCTCGCCCTCATACCGCCCACCCTCGACGTAGGGGGTCGAGTAACTCCAGTGGCGGAATTCCGCCGAAACCTCGATTGAAGCGAGTTGCACGAGCCCGGCCGGATTTGAAAAGGCGGCGGTGGCATCGTCGGCGAATGCCGCAAAGGCACCACCAAGGCCGAGACTGCGCGCACCCGGGTTGGAGAAGCTGAACTCGAAGGTGGAGGGGGTCTCCTGCGCGGGGCCAATCGCCGGAACGATTACCAACGCAATGAGCACCACGAGGATCATTCGATGAGCTCTCATTCTATGTTCCCCAACACGTTCGGCGACCAAGAATAACCCGCCCAAATCGTACCACGGGGACGACCAGTCGACTCGACGACCCACCGCAGCTGACCCGTACCAAGGACCCGGTGCCCGGGGGATTCATTCACGGTGCCAAGCAAGCCGCACTCGACATTCATGCGCCCCCCCAGCACGTCGACCTCGTCCTCGAGCTTCAGAAAGACCTGTCGCCGGTCATCAGCACGGATGGGCCGGCTGTCAGCTTCATGAGGCTGGGCGGAGAGCGCGCGCTCCCATACGGCGGGATCGAGGCGCTGGACGCTCTCGAAACGAATCTGTCCGCTCGATTCGAAGGCTTCGCGGATTTCGGGGCGCGGGGCAAGCGGCGGAAGGCGGACGCCGAATGATTGCTGTCCCTGACCTTGCCGCTGAGTGCAGCGTGTCCCTAAGCTACCCGCTCGTGATCACCCCGTGCAGCTCCTCGAACTGCCTGGTGAGCTTGTGAGACCGGGCCATGTAGGGCAGCGGCTTGGCCGCCTCGTGCGACTCTCGGATCTTGACCGATGAACCAACAAAGGGCTCGAGGATTGGCAAGCCCTCCGAGATCAGCTCGTCCACCACCCTCTGAGGAAGGCGCGCCCGCGGTTGAAACTGGTTGACGACGATGCCGAAAACCTCGAGTTCGCCGTTGTGGTCTTCGCGAACCTCCTCCACATTCTCGAGAAGGTTGTAAAGAGCGCGACGAGAAAAATCGTCGCAATCGAACGGTATCAGGCAGCGTTGGCCGGCGATCAAAGCCGACAGGGTGTAAAAGTTGAATGCAGGGGGCGTGTCGAGAAACACGGCATCGTAGGCGTCGAGTTCATCGAGGGCATCCCGCAGCTTGTAGATCTTGTACTTCGCCTCGAGCTTGTTTTGCAGCTCCTCGAGCCTGAGATCTGCCGGCATCACGTGCAGATCTTCGAATCGGGTGTGGTGGATGAAGTCTCTGGCACCATCGCGAAAAAGCTTGAAACCGAGGGTTTGTTCAAAGAAATGTGCCAAATTGGGGGTTGCCTCTTCCGCATCGGCGCCGAGCAGATAGTGGCTGGCGTTTGCCTGCGGGTCAAGATCCACGACGAGTGTCCGCCGACCGCGACGGGCGTTGACCGCGGCCAGGTTGCAGACGATCGTCGACTTGCCGACCCCACCTTTTTGGTTGAACACTACCCACCGCATCGAACCCTCCAAGATCAGAGACCCAGCTCGCGCTGCTCACCGCCGGCGCGGCACAGAATATCCGCCATGCCGCACTGCGTCAAGGATTGGCGGACCTTCGAGCGGTGAGATACCTTGTTCCGGTGAGCTCACCTCTTCCAGGGTTCCGGATCTCGAGCGCCCGGCGCAAAGGCCGTGGACCTTCGCCGGCCGTCATCGCGACGGCGGCCGTGGCGATTCTCGCGGTGGTTCTCGCGGTTCTCGAAAAGGAGGACGAGAACGTGCTCTTCGAAGCATCGCCCACGGCGACACCATCTCCGCTCCCCTCCGTGACTCCCTCGCCATCGGCAACCGTTCTCGTGGAAGAGACGTCCGAGTGGCTCGTGGCCGTGGGCCCCGGAAACGGGCTGCCAAGCTCGCAGCGTTTTCGGGTACCCTGGTTCGATCGAATAACTAGTTGGGCGGCCCTGGTTCTGGAAATGAGCGCTGCATTCAATCGGCTCGAATTCGACGTGCGTCTGCCGTTGGAGGAGACGCGTTCCCGCCTGGCAAAGCTGATCCAAGAGGAGCTACGAGAGCCCAGCCTCCGGTTCGCTCCCAAGACCTACGACCGTTTCTGCCACCTCATCG
>CBDTWX010000314.1:0-6804 GCA_965364305.1 uncultured Thermoanaerobaculia bacterium | reverse complement strand
GATGGATCCTCTTTACGGGGGAGATCTGATCGCCTTTGCGACCTTCCTCTCCAACAACCTCGATTCCATGCTGTGGGGGATCTTCGCGGCCGCCCAGGCCGACATGTGGGTCTTCCAGGCCCCGCCGGAGAACTGGAGCGGCCAGGTCGTGCTTCCTGTGGTGCCGGGCACCGAGCTCACAGTTGAGCACCGCGACGCGGCAACGGGCTGGCTGCTGAGCTCCCAGGGCTATGGGAACCCTCTCGATCCCGACGGAGATGGAGTCATCACCCTCGAGGCATTGCTCCCATCCGATGCGGGTCCCCCGAGGTTGGTGGATGCAACACCGTTTGATTTGATTCGTTTCTCCTCTCCTCAACCAGGAAGATCACAACGGCTTCGGTTGGATCTGGTGGCTTTGGGCGATGAGAACAAAAAGCTCAGACTGGCCTCACCGCCGGGTTTCGAGATCTCCCAGGATGCAAGTCTTGGGCTTTTCGAAGTCTCAGACGCCAAAAAACTGGACGTGCGGATTGCGACCTCGTTTGTTTGTGATGATAAGGAACGGCCGATCGGGAAAATTGTCACGGGCAGCGATGAACTGATGGCCGTCGTTGGTCCTGGGGACCTGGATCCTGACACCTTCGCGGCGTTTAGCTTCACCTTCAGCCGAAGCATCGAAAGAACGATTACCGAAGATGACGCAAAGGTCGTGGCGAAGCTCATCGACCTTGGGGATTCCGAAAGCTGCAATCCAACCGAGAATCAGCGGTTGGATCTCGAAGTAGAAACCGTCTCCGGCAACCGGACCCTCCTGATTCGTCCGATTGGTGGCCTTGCTCTCGGTAAGAAATACAAGCTCGAGCTGTTTAGCGGATGGCTTTTCCCGAGCGACTGCCCGTCAGGACCGAGCGCGAATGATCAGCCCCCCTGTGCGTCACCGAAGATTTTTCTCTTCACCACTCGCGAAGCACCTGCCACTTCGGTCGCCCAAGGGGGTGGCATCCCGCTTCTTGCCGACGTTCGAACCACCGAGAAAATCGGAAATCTCTTCTTTGCCGGCACGGTGGATGGGAGAATTCTGGTCACAGATCTCTCAGGCGGGCCCAGTCCAACCCCTGGGGTCCTGACTCACCACGCTGAGATGACCCAGGGGGCATCAGACCAGATTCGCTCGATGGCTACCGATGGTCATGGTCGGATCTTCTTCAGCAGCCGTTTTGGCGGCACATGGGCGGTCAAGGCTCTTGCGGTGGAAGACACCTTCGCAGGAGGTTTCTTCGAGCAAAAAGAGGGTGGAATTCGTACGGCATACGCCCTTGGGTCGGATGTGGGCAATCTGTCAGAGTTCCTCTCCATGAGCGCCCTTCCGTTGGCGACACCGGTCGACATGGACGTTCTTGTTCGAGACAAGGTCAGCGAGACGAAGGAACTCTCCGAACTCTGTACCGAGATGAGCTGCCAGGGTTTCTCTGATGGCCCGGATCCGGCGGGTTTCTACTCAATTTCGATCGACCCGGCAAGTATCCCCAATGCACCAGCACCCTTCTCCCGAGACGACGGTTGTGTCCATCAAGAGAACACGGACAGGTTCCAACGCGTTTCCATTGACAACGTATCCACCGGTCAATTGTGGTCGGTTGATGTACTGACGGCCGATTGGGAAAACACCGCACAAGCGGACTGGGAACAGCCGCCCATCAGCTTTAGGGCTCGTTTGGGCGACAAGCTTCGGTTCCGCCACAACATCCAGACTCTGGGTTACATAGCCCTGATGGGCTCTGGTATCACGGTCGTCGACCTCAACCGTTTCTACGCGACACCACCCGACGGCCCCACTCTGGGTTTGTCCCAATGCGGCCGTCGACTCGGCAAGTACGAAGGCAACGACGTCGATTTCAGCGGCTGTGGACCGCCTCCACCCGATCCGTTGAATCCGACCGAAGTGCTGCGGCACGGTATCGACATGACCTCTTCGGTGGCGGTTCTCGGTTCGACCGGCTGTGACGAGGAGGGAGACTGCACCCGCGGTCCTGGCCAAATCAACCTTTTCTCACCCTTGGTGAGCACCGGCCTAATTCACAGCCGGGGGAAGGAGGTTGAACCAGGCACAATCGGAAACGGCAACCTCACCTGTACGTTCGGCATCAACGGAGCGTTCCTCCGCGACGCGGCCATTGCCAGAAATGTTGAATGGATCGATCGAGGACTGCGATCGGATTACCCTGGGGCTCCGTTTATTGTCAAGGATCCGGACCGATTTGATCAACCGACACGTACCACCGGCGATCTGCTATTCATGTCTCTTGGTTACCAGGGAACATACGTGTTTGACGTTTCTTCCCGAGTTCCCGAGCTGGTCGGTCGACTCCACGTGCCGGACCACACATCATTCAGGCTCCAGGTCGAAACCGATCTAGGATACCTGTTTGCCGGGGGCCATGGAGGGCTGCTCGACGTCTGGAGCCTCGAGCACGTCAACACCGCTCCTGCTGGTGATCTCGGCCCGGGCATCGAGGGGGTATTCCCCGCACGACCAATCGTCACCCTTCGCAATGTTCCTTGGAATGGCGACCACCTGGGGGTAGACCTCAGCGGAACGGGTTTGGTCTATTCCTGGGCAAGTGCGGATGAAGGTGTCCGCGCGATTCCACTCGGCAGACCGCCGGTTGTTTTTGCGGGGGTTTATCGGGCCGGCGAAGACCCGGATGGTGATGGTCCGGAATCACCACCGCGCGAGCTGAGACCCACAGCCACCCTCGTTCCGGTCGGCATTCCCACAGAACTTTCGCTCCAGGCTGAACGAGATAACCGTGCACAAAACGAGGAGGATTTCACCTCAGCGTTCAGGGTTCGTCTTGCCCTGCCCGGGTTCCTCGGCGCGAGAATCAATGCCAAGATTGAAAGCCTTCGTATCAAACCGCCACAGGAGCACATGGCAAAGAGCGACCTCGGCCAAGCTCGAGTGCGTCCCGGAGGATTGGGCTGGCCCCAGAAGACAGAGGCTGAAGTTTCGCTGCTCCGTGTGGTAGGGGAGACACCCGATCCGATCGATCGGTTTGGCAGCATCTACAACCTCTATGAGTCGGAGCAGATTGTCCTCCTGATCGCAGATCCCCGAGCCTTGGAAGATTACATTCCTGAGGGCACTCCCGACGATGTAAATGCTGCCCCAGATCCTGACACCGAGGCTGGCCAGTGTCGCCGCTGCGATCGCCCGGAGGTGCTTGGAGAAAATGACAATGTCATCGAGCTTTTTGCCGGCGGACCTTACCTTCGGGTCATCGTCGATGTGGATTCCCAACCCGAGATCGGGGCGTTCTTCGATACGACCGGTTGGCCGATTCCAGGCGCCATTGCGGATTTGACCGGTTGGGCGGATGACATTCCTTCTCCTCCCCAGGTCTCGCTGGCCGAACCGGTTCAGAGCCCAGCTATGTGGTCGGGCCCAGGAATGGCGGTTTCTCTCGTTACCGGAGAATCGCTACACACCGCCGTCGACCACGAGGTGCCAGGTAGGGCTCTCGGATTTTCGTTCCAACGGTCATATCGGTCCGGAATGGCTACATACAACCCCCTGGGCCGAGCAGGTTGGACCTCAAATCTGTTCGCACACCTGAGAGAGAACAAAATCACCGGAGAGGTCGAGTTCCACGACGGTTCTGGTCATGTGTGGCGGTTCTTCCCCAAGACGCCCCCAGAGGGACGTGCACTCCCAAGCGGTGCGGTCAATGGTGATTTCTGGGCGGTGAAAGCCACATATGACACTCGAGAAGAGATGGACATCGAGGACTCGGAATACCTCGTTCCTCGCGGGTTGCCGCTAAATCTCCGGAAGATCTCAGGCGGTTGGCGACTTCTCGGCGTCCACAACGACAGCCTCACTTTCGACTCCAATGGCCGACTGCGGGAAATGACCGACCGGCTCCGCCAGAACGCAGACGAGGAGTTACATCAGGGCAACCGAGTGCGCCTTTTCTACGACGCTTTTCAACGACTGTACCGGGTGGAGGACGAGTACGGCAGGGATCACACCCTGCGGTATTTTGCGACCACCGACCCCGAGGACGCCAATTTTGGCCTCCTCGAAGAGGTTGAAGACTTCGCCAGGCGCACGGTGCGCTTTGGTTACGACCGGTTCTCATCGGGAGAGGGGGTACTCGATCAGGTCGAGCTGCCTGAAATCCACGCCGAATCGGTGGTCAATCTCACAGGACGACCATTCATCAAGTACGTGTACGACGGTTTTAACTATGGCACCGATGCCCTCTTGCACGGACAACTCGGCGGAGCTCGCCTCGCTGCAATGCGGCTACCGGGTCGGGCCAACGATACCGTCACTATCGGCTACAAAAGCGACACCGGTCGCGTGGACGTCATGAGTACGCCGCAGGCAACGAACCAGTGGTTTCTGACCTGGGCTGAGGAATCGCCCACGGGCCACGGACCGATGGTCACAGTTCGGGCACCCTGGGGACTGGACACCGAGTACCGCCTCTGGTCGTACGGCCGAATTGAGCAAATCGTCGAGAAAGAGGTCGAGACCGTTGCCCACGGCTCCGACGACCCAACCATCCCGGAGCCTGGTACCGACCTCAGTTTGCCGACCCAGGACCTCACGACGAGCTTCCTCTATAACATCACCGCAGGAGGTCGCGTTTCGCAGATCACAAGACCCGACGGCAGTCAGGTCGTCTATCAGTGGCGAAAAACCAACCGGCTAACCGAAGACACACTCGATTTCATCAAGGAGAAGAGCGGCTCGGCTCCCCAAGGGTCCGTCGATTACACTGAAGTCACGACTACATTCAGCTACGAGAACAGCGTTGACAATTATCCCGTGAGCCGGACAGATCCCTCCGGAAGCGTCCAAGTGTTTCCCATCGTGGATATACCGGCGCAGGGTCAGCCCCCGAAGTCGGCGGTCGAGAAATTCCTCAACAATCACCGTGCAGGTGCCGTGCTCGAAACATCTACATCGTATATGTACAACCGTTCGGGCCAGATTGAAGAAATCCTCACAGGACAAGATGTCACAGGCTCAACAAAAAGCGGTCAATTGGCCGTCAAGACAACCTACGAATACTACAATAAGGACCATCCTCCCAATCCAATCGGCCCCGGATATCTGAAACAGGAGACTGTCGAGAATGGAGCCGTACGGAAATACGAATACGACAAGTTCGGCAATCTCTCATCCATGCGATTCGGGACCACAACCCAAACCTTCTCCAGATCCGAAACGCTCTATGACGAATGGAATCGCCCCTATAGCGAGACGACCGGCATGGGCGGCGGGAGGACACTCGATGCGAGCCACACCGTTCTCACGAAGTACGATCCGTCCGGGCGGGTGGTTCATCGTGAATGGACCCAGGACGGTCAGACAGTCAGTGTGGACTACGGTTTCGACGACAACGATCGCCTCGAGAGGATCAGACAAACCGGTCTCGCTGGCGACAACCCGGAATCAACCATTACCGGAGAGACGATCTTCGGTTACGACTCATCAACGGGACTGTTGACTTCCACACAATCTCCCGGTGGCGTTACCGAAACCTACCGTCCAGATACCGCAGGGCGGGTCACTACGACCCACCGAGAAGCAACCGGCAGCATCCACTCGGGCTACGATTCGATGGGACGTCTCGTTTGGACGACGGACGGCGACGATGGTGCATGGCGAGGAGCTCATGACGCGTGGGGGCGGCTCCACAACGAGACCTTTCCCGACGGTACGGAGGTCGACAGGATCTTCAACCATGCCGGTGCCCTCCGGTATGAGACGATCCTGGATCAGGATGGCACCGAACTCTCGGAAACCGAGTACTTCTATACGATGCTCGGTCAACCGTGGTTTACCGTGTGGACACACGGGCCGCAAGGTGCCGGGGTGTTTGAGGAAAGGGCCTACGACAGCGCCGGCCGGTTGACCAGCGTAATTCTCGGCAACAATGCTAAAGAAGGCGCTGATCTTTTGGAAACCCAGTACGGCTATCTAACCGACGCCTCCGGTAGGTTCGATTGGGTAGAGGATCCGGCAGGAAACACGACTGACTACGACTACGTCGGTACCGAGCCCTGGCCCAATAAGGTGCGATTCACAGAAGTAGTCTGGGGCCGGCCGCCGATCATCACGAATAGGCTTCTCCGCTACGACGGTCAGGGGCGCACGGTCAGCCAATCCTGGCTCGGAGGAATGGACCTCAAGCGGGAATTCGACGAGGTTGGAAACCTCATAAATCAGAAGCTCCTGGGTGCCGAATACAGCCGGGAGACAAAACAGAAATGGGATTCGGCGGGTCGATTGGTGCGGCGTGAGGGACCAGGCGATCGGATCGTCACCTACGGGTACGATCCTGACGGAAGGATCAAGAAAGAAATCGTTCTTCGTGACAACGGCCTCACCGAGACTACCTCCTACTTCTACGACGATGCGGGTCGGCTCTCAACCAGGCAACTTCCTGGTCTTCCCGTTGAGGAATTCACGTACTATCCGGACGACACCGTTCAGACCTGGGAGACTGCCCTTGCCAACGGCCCCGGCGGTCCTCAGCTCAAGTTCAAGTACGCCTATGACGAAGTCGGTAATCTCATCCGAAGGTATGTCGTCAACCCCGGGGATTTCTCGGATCCTCCTGACGGACTCGCACAGATCGTTGATTCAGGCGACGCTATCGTGTTGGATCGGTTAGGGCGAACAACAGCCCTGGCCCGAATCGACACCATCGGCGGATCTCCCGATCAAGACGAACTCGATGAATGGTCAAAAGTCGGGTTTCAGTTCACTGATGGGGATCCGAGAGACCTACCATCGGCGGAGAC
>CBDTWX010000313.1:0-6822 GCA_965364305.1 uncultured Thermoanaerobaculia bacterium | reverse complement strand
CCCCAATGAGCGAGAGCCACAGAGGTGGCGCCAGCCGGATCATCCCGCAACCTCCTCGAGCTCACCCTCGTCCTCTTCGAGACGGAGATGCTCTTCGAGCGCGAGCGCGGTACTCAGTGCCAGATCGATGGCCTCTCCGAGCTCGACGTCATTGACCGCCACGCGCCCGAAACGCACCCGGTCCGCCATGCCCATGACGGCCTGGATGCCTCGTTGAATCGTTTCGGGCCAGCCGAGCTTGCGGGCCAGCAGACGAAGCTCGAAGGAGGTCATCTCCTCGGCAGGCTGACCGCTCCTTCGCTCGAGGTAGTGACGCAGCCCGGAGGCGAGCCGGTCACACACCCCCTCCGACGGTTCTCGCCCAACCCGTCCTCGGAGACGTGCAAGCACGGCCTCGAGCTCGTCGATCGGCGCCGCCGACGGTACAGGTACACCCTCGCCGACACGTCGGCGTCGACGTCCCCACCAGACGAGCGCCGCCGCCAAACCGAGGATGGGCACAGCCAGCGGTCCGACCCATTCCCACGGGAAACCGCTAACCCCGATCGGACCCCGCAGCGGCGCCGATTGAGCCTCCTCGTCAACCGGCAGCACCGAGACCACGTTCACGGTTGGGAGATTCTGTGCGGCAACCTCGCGAAGATCGCCGCCGGGGTCGCGAACCACGGCACCAATCATCGGCAGTGCAATCTCACCCACTTCCATCGGAGCGAGCACCAACTCCCAAACCGGTGGGCGTGCGCCGGCCAATTCGCGGGGACCCTCCACCACCGCCCACGAGTTGTCGGACTCCGAGCCGATCCGAAGCTCGCCCCACATCAGCCCGTCTCCACCGCGCGCCGCCACCCGTACCGGCACCCTGTCGCCAACCCTCACTGCCCCGGAAGACGCGGTGATTTCGAGGACCGGAGGCTCATCAGGCGCCGCGGCGGCAACGGTCAGCACCAGCAGGGAAGCGGCGATCGCGACCCTGAACGTGATGCATCTTGCCGGCCTCACGATGCGATCTCGGGAGACGTTCGCGTTACCGAGCACGGCGGCGCTCCCGTCGTTCGAGCATTGCCCTCACCGCGGGCAGATAGTCCTCTCCCGTGTGGAGCTCGATGAGGTCAACGCCCGGCGGTGTTCCTTCGCGGCTGATTGGTCCCGGCCCGCGCACCACTCCACGTCCACCGCCCTCGGTTTCGACGACCGGTAGGGCGGCACCTGCCAATCCCTCCTCGAGGAGAACATCCCCGAGCCGCAGAACGACCGTCTCGTGGCGACCGGCAAGGGCCACCAACTCGCGCCTCGGCAACGGGCACGTCTGATCTGCGAGGATGATCACCACACCGCGCCGGTGCAGCATCCGACCCGCCGCCCGAATCGCGTCGGCGAGTGCGGTGGCATGGCCGGCCGGTTCAGCTGCGAGAATCTCGCGCACGACCCGCAATCCATGGCGCCAGCCGAGGCGCGGTGGGATCACCTTTCGCACCCCGTCGTCAAACAGTATCGCGCCGACCCGATCGCGGCGGGCGGCGGCGAGCGCGAACAGCCCGCCGACCTCAGCGATCAGATCGTGCACCGTCATCACCCCCGACCCGAAACGGGTCGAGGCCGAGAGATCGACCAGCAACAGCACGTTGAGGTCGCGTTCTTCTCGATAGCGCTTGATGTGGAGGAAGCCCGAGCGTGCCGTGACGTTCCAGTCGATGGTCCGGACATCGTCACCCGCGCGATACTCGCGAACCTCTTCGAACTCGAGGCCGAGACCACGAAACGCGCTCTGATACTGACCAGCAAGCCCGGACTCCATGGCCTGGCGGGCTCGGATCTCGAGCTTGCGCACCTGTGCCCGGATCTCCGAGCCGGCGTCCTGGACCGGCGCCGTCGGACACGGCCGGCCGAGATAGGCACGGAGGCTAGGGGACATCTCTCACCGCCTTGTGGAAACGTTTGAACGTTCAAACGCTAGAACGTTCAACGTTGAGACGTCTGCAAGCGGGCGCGAGGTCGGAGGTGTTTGCATCACGGAACTTCTACCGCCAGCAGGATTCGTTCGATGATCTCCTCGACGGTCGCGCCTTCTGCCTCAGCCTCGTAGGTGAGCACCAGTCGATGGCGCAGCACTGCCGGCGCCAGCTCTTTGACATCCTCGGGCGTCACGTACGAGCGTCCGCGCACCATGGCCAACGCCCGAGTCCCCAAGGCAAGAGCGATCGAGGCGCGCGGCGACGCACCAAAGGCGAGCAGCGGCACGAGATCTCCGAGCCCGACCTCGTCGGGCCGCCGAGTTGCCGCCACCAGGTTGACGATGTAGGAGCGGATTCGGTCGTCGAGGTACACCTCTCGTACCACTTTTTCGAGCTCGGCGAGCTCTTCAATCGTGGCGAGTCGTTCGGGGGCTGGGAACGACTCCGCGAGGTGATACTCGAGGACCTTTCGCTCCTCCTCCGGCGCAGGGTAGTCCACCAGCACCTTGAAGATGAACCGGTCGAGCTGTGCTTCGGGCAGTGGGTATGTACCCTCCTGCTCGATCGGGTTCTGGGTGGCCAGTACCACAAACGGCTCCGGAAGGTCGTGGGTGGTGTCGCCGATCGTCACCTGGCGCTCCTCCATCGCCTCGAGCAGAGCTGACTGCACTTTGGCGGGCGCGCGGTTGATCTCGTCGGCGAGCACCAGATTGCAGAAGACCGGCCCCCGATGGGGCACGAAGCTCGAGGTCCGCGGATCGAAGATCTGGGTGCCGGTCACGTCGGCGGGGAGCAGATCGGGAGTGAACTGGAGCCTCTGGAAGCTCCCCCCGATCACGCCGGCCAGAGTGCGCACGGTGAGGGTCTTGGCCAGCCCCGGCACACCCTCCAAAAGGACGTGTCCACGGCACAGCATCGCCACCGTCAAAGCCTCAAGCAAACGATCCTGACCGACCACCACTTCCGACACCGCCCGTTGGATCTCGCCGAGCCGTGCGGCAGCACGGTCTATCGTCATTTCATTTCCACGTGATTCCATAGCTCCTCCGAGAGCCATCAGGCCCAAGGCCACAACAGAGCAAGGATCATGCCCGATCCGAAACCTCACGGATCGGGCCATGAGGGCGTCGAAACGGCCTTTCGACGCCAGATCGGCACAAAACACAGAATCCGGAATTCGGAATTCGGAATTCGGAATTTTCACCCACCCTTCCCTGGATTTCGGATTTCGAATTTCGGATTGCGAATTTGCCACCCACCCACCCGGTGGAACGTGAGGCGTGAAATCCGTCTCCGTGCCCGGTCACGACCGGATGCAGGGGCAGTATCAGATGCAGCGATCAGAGAAAGGCATCAGGGGCAGTGAACAGCGTCAGTTAACAGCGGCAGGTTCAGGTTCAGCGCGAGGTACAGCGCCAGCGCCAGATTCAGCGTCGGCTACAGGAGTCGCGAATGCAGCTGTCTTCTGTCTCTGCTGCTGACATCTGCCCTTGCCGCTGATTGCTGCCGCTGTGCCTGATTGCTGTCTACTGCCGCCGCGGCTGTCCCTTTTCCTGCACCATATTTTCGTCGCCCCCTCGATTCTCTGCGAGTGTCATTGGGCACGGAGACGGAGACGGAGAGGGGCACGGGCACGAGTGATCTCCGGTACAGCCGCGAAGCCCCGTTCCAGATACAATATTTATCGATGTCGGCGCAAAAGATCGGACGCTACGAGATCGAGAAGATACTCGGTCGTGGATCCACGGGGGTGGTCTACCTTGCTCGCGATCCCGTAATCGATCGCAAGGTCGCGCTCAAATGCCTCCGTGTCGATCTCGACGCCGAGCATACGGAGGAGTTTCGCGAGCGATTCATTCGTGAGGCTCGGGCCGCTGGTCGGCTCAACCACCCTGGTATCGTCACCGTCCACGACGTCGGTGAAGATCCGGAAACCGGACTGATGTATATCGCCATGGAGTACATCGAAGGCCGCGACCTCCGGAAGATGCTCGAGTCGGGCCATCTTTTTCGGCTTTCTGAAATCCTGCGCATCACCGCCGACGTGGCCGTCGCTCTTGCCTACGCCCACTCGCTGGGGGTCGTCCACCGTGACATCAAACCGGCCAACATAGCCATCGCAAGAGATGGCTCGGCAAAGATCACAGACTTCGGTATCGCCCGCCTCGAGCAATCCAACCTGACGGTTGACGGGCAGTTCATCGGCACTCCCAACTTCATGTCGCCGGAGCAGGTCACCGGCAAAAAGGTCGACGGCAGATCCGACATATTTTCGCTCGGCGTGGTGCTCTTCTACCTGCTCACCGGGAAACGCCCCTTTGCCGGCAACACGATGCACGAGGTCACTCTCCGTGTGGTCCAGGATCCGAGCCCGATTCCGTCGACCATGGGCGAAAACATCCCGGCGGCGCTCAACCCGATCGTTCTCAAATGCCTCGACAAGGACCCGGAACGGCGCTTTCAAACGGGCGATGATCTGGCCAAGGTTCTGGCGTCAGTCGCCAGGTCGCTGGTCGAGCGGGATGACGACGACAGAGAAAGAACCGGAATTCACGAACCCGATCTGGCGACTCGGATACACGCCAAGACACCCACGGCAGAGGGACCGGCGACCCCAGTGCCGGCGGCAGCAACGGCGGCAGCGGCAGGCACAGTGTCCGCGACAAAGGCGGCGGCGGGGTCGGCGATAGAGGAGGAAACGGCGGTTGCGCCATCAAAACCGCCAAACCTACCCGCATCGCCCGAGCCAACCCCGATGACAGAGCCACTCACTCCCGAGACCCTTGAAAACGCAACGAGGCGAAGGGGTATCCTGCGACTGCCGGAGTGGATGCTGTGGCAGGTTCAGCGGCGCTGGGTGCTGACCATCATCGGCATCGCAGTCTTGATCCCAACCGCATCCCTCCTCGGTATGGGATCGAGGATAGACCGCGGTCCCTTTGTCGGACCGTCGGAGGCCACGTCCCGAAATCTCAACGCTGTTGTCGACACGCTGCAGACGGCCAGGGCCCGACTGCAGTACGGCGACCTCGCGGGCGCTGACAGCGCCATCCGCGCCGCGCTCGACCAGGTCCCAACCTCGGAAGCCGGCCGCGCGCTGGCACGCGAAATCCGCGTCGCCATCGAAATCGAGCGCACCAGCGCGGCCAATCAACAGCGGGTCGCAGCGCTGGTGACGGAAGGCCGCACGCTCTATCGCGGCCGCAGCTACGACGACGCGATCGAACGATTCCAAGAGGCGCTCGAACTTGATCCGTTGAACGAGATCGCGGCCGAGTACCTCGATCTCGCCGAGGAAAGGTCGGCGCGGAACCGGGCGCAACGGCCCCCAGCGACGGCCCGACCTTCCTCGAGCCGGGAGACTTCGCGCACCGAACCGGTCGCGGCCGCACCGCCAAAAGAGGGCGTTGCCCAGATCTCGATCACCTTCGACTCCCCCATCAACAATGGCGTGGTTTTTGTCACGCTCAACGGGGAGTCTCTGGCCGAGATTCCGTTCGATTTTTCGACCAAGGGCTTTCTCGGTCTCAAACGAAAGGGTCGCGGCGCGGTCAACAGGACAGTCGTGACGCCGTCGGGAGATCACCTCGTGGGCGTGCAGCTGATCGGCGAAAAACAGCAGGCCCTCGGTTCGGCGAGCTTTCAGCGCACGCTGGACCCGAACAGCCGGTGGACCCTGCGGATCGATCTTCCGGACCATCGCAGGATGCCAAAATTCTTCCTGGTGAAAGCCGCCAGGTGAGCACGACATCGCTGCGGCGCCTCGAAATCGAAACGTCGTGGGGATCGCTGAGGATCGTCGGCGGGTCGCGCGCCGGGGACGGCTCTCTGATCCTCCTGCCGCAGCTTCACCTCGCGCTCGATGCTGGCCGTGCCCACCGCTCACTCCCGCCGATGACCACCGTCCTCGTCAGCCACGGCCACATGGATCACCTCGGTGGTGTCGCCTACTGGGCAAGCCAGCGCTACCTGCAATCGATGGGCGAAGCGAGATTGGTCGCGCCGCGCGAGATCGCACCCGGAATTGAAGACCTGTTGGCGACCCACGCGCAGCTCGAGGGTGGTCGACCGTACGATGTCACAGTCTGCGGAGTTGATGCCGGGGAACGTCTCGCCTTACGCCCCGACATGGATGTGGTTTTCTTCGCCACCGACCACTGGGTGCCCACCCTCGGCTCCCGTCTCCAGTGGCGCCGACGGCATCTCCTGCCGGAGCTGGCGGGTCTTCCGGGCGAGGCGATCGCGCGCCGTCGCGAGGCCGGCGAAATCGTCAGCGAGGAGCTCGCATCCAACCTCCTCGCCTACTGCGCAGACACCGGATCCGGCATCTTCGACGCTGGCCCGGAGGTCCTCTCGTCGGAGGTGCTGCTTGTCGAGTGCTCCTTCTTCAGACCGTCGGACCGCGAACGTGCAGCACGGTACGGCCACCTCCATATCGAGGATCTCCTGTCGCAGGTCAACCGCTTCGGGTGCCGCCACCTCATCATGCTCCACGCCTCGCGCCGGCACCGGTTGCGCGAGGTCGAACGCATCCTCGACGGGCGCCTGCGCCCCCACCTCGAGTGCTCCCTGGACCACCTGATGATCGACTGGACGTGAAGGCGTTTCACGTTACAACGTTAGAACGTTTGAACGTTTGAACGTTTGAACGTTTACCTGCCACACTGGGTGTTGGGGCGAGGGAGCTGGGGAGCGAGGGGAAACCCGGCCAATCGCATTTGTTCTCCCCATAAATTCCTCGACTCGGCCCTTGGCCTCGCTCGGAATGACATCTTCCTCGTTCCACCGCACTTTCCACACGACCGAGATCTTCCAATGTGTCCGTATGATTCAACGCTATGCAGGGGTGGCCCAGCAAGTGTCTGCTTGA
>CBDTWX010000312.1:0-6861 GCA_965364305.1 uncultured Thermoanaerobaculia bacterium | reverse complement strand
CCATCGCGGCGTCCGACAACCCGACCACCCGCACGGCCCGCTCTTCGAGCACCCCCCCCGCACCCCGCGACTGAACCTCCGCCGCCACCGCGGCAATCGTGATCGCCACCAGGGTCAACGTCGCCAGGGCAAAGACCAGTGCGACTCCCCGCTCGGAGTGTTTCGCCGCTACCATTCGGTGCCATCCCCGCCGCCGCGGATCGCGAAACGGAGATTCTCCTTGCTCCGCTCGCGCACAGACCCCACCTCTCGCGCGGCGTGGCGCTCGGTGTCCGGATAGACCAGGTACGAGATGTTGAGATCGATGACACCCGGAGCCGGCGACCGCCACCACCACGACTGGACACCACGCAGCAGCACCCGCTCCTCGACGGTACCGCTCCCCGGGGCGACCGTTCGGCGCACGAGCTTGCCGTTCTCGACACCGATTCGCACCAGCCCCCCGGCGCGGGTCGTCAGCTCGAGCGCATCTTCCGTCCAGATGGTGTCGACCGAGGTCGCGCCGGCCGCCTCCTGGACATCGTTTCGCAGCCTGTTGGTGACGTGGACCAGGATCGGGTTGCGCACCGAACGCCCCGTCGCGCCCAGGAGCCGGACGGAGTGAACCACCAGCTGCGCCGCCGCCAGCACCATGATGGAGAGCAGGGCCAGGACCACCAGAAGCTCGACCAGCGAGGTGCCTCGGGCCGCTCTCACGGCCGCCACACCTGGGTGGTGATCGACACCACCATCTCCTCTGTTCGCACCAGCGCTCGAGCCTCGACCCGGACCTCATACAGACCGGGGAGGGATCTCTCCCTGACGAGGACCCTCGTCCTCACCCGAATCGAGGAGAGCGGCTCGAACTCATCCGAAAGGTCGATCGTACCCGTGGCCAGGGGTGAGACGCCTCCGCGGACGCTCTCGAGCAGGGTCTCCGCCGCGCGTACGAGATCGGCCCGTGCCTCGAGACGCCGTGCGGCGCTCATGTGAGCGTCCAGAAATCCCGCGGCGACAACGATTGCAAAACCGAAGACGGTCAGGGCGGCGATCGCTTCGATCAGGCTGTAGCCACCCTCGCGCCGGCACGCGGCCCGCATCCGGGGAATCCTAGACTGTGAAACCGAGCAGCTCCCTCAGCTTGGCCTGCGTGTGCTCCTCCACCTCGTCGTGGAGGGACCCGCCGTGCGAGTCCATCGTGACCATCACCGGGAAGCGCTCCACCTCGATGACCCACATGGCCTCCGGCACCCCGAACTCGTCAAGCATGAAAACCCGCTCGACCCTCGGAATGGCGCGCGCCAACACCTGAGCTGCACCGCCCACCGCGTGCAGGTACACCGCACCGTGCTCGCCGAGACCCGCCAGGGTCTTGGCGCCCATCCCTCCCTTGCCGATGACACCGCGAAGCCCATAGCGACCGATGACATCGGCCTGGTAGGGCTCCTCGCGAATCGAGGTGGTCGGTCCCGCGGCAACGAAGTCGAAGGACCCGTCGTCGTTCTTCGCCACGACCGGCCCGCAGTGGTAGATGACGGAGTTCTCCATGAAAGGCGCGACGTCCTCGCGGAACTCCTCCATCAACCAGTGGTGGGCGGCATCGCGACCGGTGATCATGCGCCCCGTCAGCTCGACGAAGTCGCCGACCTTGAGCGCTCGAATCGTTTCCTCGGCAACGGGGAGCTTCAGCTCAGCCATGTCGCGTTCCCCCCTTCATCAATGCTCACACCGGCCTTGCGATCGGCCCAGCACATATACGAGATGGTGACGAAGTAGCACGCCGGGAGTCGATCCAAGAGTCCGATCTTGACGCCGAGCAGGGTTGTCTTGCCGCCGAAACCCATCGGGCCGACGCCGAGCTCGTTACCCTCGCGAAGCAGTCGTTCCTCGAGCTCTGCCAGCTCGGGAACCGGGTTGGTGTCCTTGAGGGGTCTCAGGAGCTGGCGCTTCGACAGCTCGAATGCCGAAACCCGGTCGCCACCGACACAGACACCGAGAACCCCGGGTGCGCATCCCTTGCCCTGGGCCTGAACCACCGCGTCGAGAACCACGCGCCGAACCCCCTCGAGGTCCCGACCGGCGCCGAGCCTGCCCTCGGGGAGCTTGTACTGCATGCCGACGTTTTCCGAGCCGCCGCCCTTGAGGATCATCCGCACCTCGATCCGGGGTTCGTCCCACTCTTCGAAATGGAGGAAGGGGATCCCACGACCGGCGCCGTCACCGGTGTTCGACCCGGTCAGCGTGTTCACCGCATTCGGACGCAGGTACTTGCGGGACGTCGCCTCGCGCACCGCTTGGGTGAAGCTGTCCTTCAGCCCACGTGTGCTGACCCCCGCAGGGTGATGGATCCAGACCACCGGCGTCCCGGTGTCCTGGCAGATCGGCGCCGAGCTCTCCCTCGCCATCTCGACGTTGTTGAGGATGGTGTCCAGCGCGATGGAGGCGAGACCGTCCTTCTTTTCGGCGGCCTTGCCCCCCTCGAGTGCCTCGACGACCTCCGGGGGGAGCTCGGTCGATGCCCTGCGAATCAGCTCCACAAACGTCTCGGTGTAGGCCTCGGTGTCAGCCATTCGCACCTCCAGGTGAAGAAGTATACGCCTGCCATTCATCGTCTCCGATTTCGGATTTCGGATTATCGCTCGGCACACCGATTCTAGAGACCCTGGACGCGATTGGACATTCAGACGTTTCACGCGAGTCGAACGCTCATCCGAAATTCGAAATCGGAGGGGGCGGGTGGGCGGTGGCTCAGCCCAGAAATTTCTTCTTCATGATCAAGATCTCGAAGGCGACACCGGCCTTCTGAACCGCTTTCAAAAGCTGATCCAGACCCTCCTTGGGGATCGTGGATCCCGGCACATCGCCGACGAGATGCGCGACGACCCTGTTCTTGACCATCACCGGAAGAATGGCGATATCGCCCGGATTCGGCTCTCCGAAGGCATGCAGCAAATCGTCGTTGACCGGCCCCGGTTCGACCCGCCCATGGAACACTCTCGGGCCCTTGATTTTGGACAGGATCGAGGGCTTGTCGGCCGACACCACGACGGATTGGACATCCTCCAAAACAACCCCCGACCCGTGGGCAAGCCAGCCCACGATCTGATCTGAATACACGGCAAGCAGGTAGCAGCGCTCGACGATGGCGGAGGCACGACGCAGCAAGATCCGGCCGACCTCGTCACGGTGCTGGGCGTTTCCGAGCATGGCACTGAAGGTCTCATTGTCAAGTTTTTCGGCCCGCATCACGTTTCCGGCAGGAACCGGTGCGAGACCCGGAAAGGTGGCCGCCAGAGGAACGGACTCCGGCGTTCGGTTTTGGCGCGGACGGAGAAGATCTTTCGCCTGAAGGGCGGGCGGTGACCACAAGCTCTGCCACTCCTCAAGATCGGCGCCATGTACCACGTCGGATTCGTTGGCACGAGAGACTCCTCTCGTGCTGTCTGTCTCTCCGGGGAGCGGAGCCGGGACCTCCTTCCCGACCTCGGAAAGCGCGGTCAGGATAGCGACCTCGGTCGCCACGTGGGGCTTGATGATCATATCGACATGGCTGAGGACCTCCGCGAGAATCGCAGGGTCCCTCGGGGCGGTCATGGCGACACTCAGATCTGCACCATTTCGATCGAAGACCACAACCTGCAGGCGCCGCGCGACATCCAAGGGCACCATTCGTCGTAGGGCATCCGGGGCGCGGCGCAATTCCTCCAAGGATACGGACGGGACGTCGAGCTGTTCCGCGAGAGCCTTGAGAAGGGCAGGTTCGTCCACAAAACCGAAATTCAGCAGATGGGTTCCCAACCGGCCCCCGCGGTGGTGGCACGCCTCGAGCCCGGTGTCAAGCTCGGCGACGTCTATGAAACTCCGCTCGAGCAAGATTTCTCCCAGACGTTTCATCTCTTGATCCTCGCGTTTTCGCGTGTCGGACAGCGAAACCACCGGATTTTATTCGGTCAGAGTCGACCCCTCAGCACGGCTGCCAGAGCGTCACCCGCTGCACGCGCGGCAAAAACCAGTTCTTTTCGAACATGCCCCGGGATACTGCGGCATGGAATGTCACCCAAGAGGTAGCCCTTCGCCCGCCCGTTCATGAGCATCGGCACAACCAGTACCTCGGACGGGAGGGGTTGACCGAGAAGCCGGGTCAGATTGTCGTTGGCCGGGCCGTTCGGCATCGGACCCACGTAGCAGTCGTTTTCTTCGACCTCCCAGAAGACCGAAGGCGTATCGACAAACATCGAGAACGAACGGAGGTCCGATGCGCTGAGGCTCAGCCCACGGCTCATCCAGCCCGAGACCTTGCCGTGATGCGCGGCAAAGATACAGAGTCGGTCGAGACGCTGTGCCGAATAATACGCCAGCACTTCAGCGACCTCACTAGCGGTCTTCGCACTGCCGAACAACTCCGCCAGTTCGTGGGTGTCGGTCGTTTGATCCCTCGCCCGTCCCTCTTCTGAACCTACCGGGATGAGGCTCGGAAAGCTCGCGACAAGCACGGTGCTGGGCGCCACCGATCGACCGCTCACACGGAGCAGGGCCTCCGGGTCGGTTCGCGGCGCCCACAGGTCATCCCACTCCGTATGCGTCTCTTCTTCCTCGATCTCGAATTCCTGATCTCCCTCAGCCGAGTCGGCTGGATCTCGGGATTTTGCGTTGTTGATGGCCGCGTCGATCACACGATCGGACGCGATGAAGGGCTCGACGTGGAGCTGGGTGTAATTGGCGATCCGATCGATGACCTTCGTGTCATCCGGGTTGCTCATCGCAACCTGAATCCGGTCTTGGATCTGGCGAAAGGGGACCGCCTTCAAGCGGCGCAACAGTGACCTCGGCATCACCGTGGTGTCCAGGGCGCCCACGTAATCCAGCAACATCGGCTCCGAAACGTAGGGAACGCTGTGTTGCTCGGCGAGGGCTTCAAGCAGGTCAGCCTCTTCGATGAATCCGCTATCGACGAGGCATGCACCTAGCCGCGCGCTGCCGTTTCGGCTGGCCGAGAGAGCGGTGTGCAACTGTTCGGTGGAAATCGCCCCACGCTCGACGAGCATTTCGCCTAGCAGTCCCATGCCGATAGTTTACAACTCCCTCGAACGTTGTACCATTCCTATCCATTTTTTCTCACCAAAATTCTGCAGCAGAAAAAAATCATTCGTTCGGAGTTATTTTATTGGGCAACCGAAAACCTGGAGGACCGAGGATCATGACAACCCGAATCGAACGCGACACCATGGGCGAGGTCAACGTGCCGGCGGATCGTTATTGGGGCGCCCAAACCGCCCGCTCGCTCGAGAACTTCCGGATCGGTGACGAACGGATGCCGCGAGAGCTCATCCGGGCACTCGGAATCCTCAAGCTCGCCGCGGCTCGCGCCAACACCGCGCTTGGCGCACTGCCGAAGGACATTGGAGAGAAAATCGCTGCCGCCGCCCAGGAGGTCATCAGCGGTCGCCTCGACGATCACTTTCCTCTCGTGGTCTGGCAGACCGGCAGCGGAACCCAGACCAATATGAACGCCAACGAGGTGATCGCCAACCGGGCGATCGAACTGGCGGGCGGTGTCATCGGTTCGAAGACTCCGATCCACCCCAACGACGACGTCAACTGTGGACAATCCTCCAACGACACCTTTCCCACCGCGATGCACATCGCCGCCGCCGAGCGCATCAACCACCATCTCCTGCCCTCTCTCGAACACCTTCGAAAGGTACTCTCCGGAAAGGCGACGGAGTATTCGGATGTCGTGAAGATCGGTCGCACTCATCTGATGGACGCGGTGCCGCTGACCCTCGGCCACGAGTTCTCGGCGTGGACCCACCAGGTCGAAAAGGGGACCGAACGCGTTCGGGCGACCCTTCCGGATCTCTACAATCTGGCGCTCGGCGGAACCGCGGTCGGCACCGGAATCAACACTCACCCGGACTTTTCCGTACGCGCCACGGCTGCCATTGCGGAGTTGACCGGTCTACCCTTCGTCCCCGCACCGAACTTCTTTGAAGCCCTGGCGGCGCACGACGCACTGGTTCAGACCAGCGGCGCGCTCAAGACGGTTGCCGTTTCTTTGATGAAGATCGGCAACGACATTCGACTCCTCGGTTCGGGACCCCGCTGTGGTCTCGGAGAAATCTTGCTGCCGGCAAACGAGCCGGGCTCCTCGATCATGCCCGGTAAGGTCAACCCCACCCAAAGCGAGGCGCTGACGATGGTTGCGGCCCAGGTCATCGGGAACGACGCGGCGATCACGATCGGTGGCTCGAACGGTCACCTCGAGCTCAATGTCTTCAAACCGATGATCATTTACAACCTCTTGCAGTCGATACGCCTACTCGGTGATGCCAGCCTCAGCTTTGCCGACAACTGTGTGGCGGGTATCGAGCCGGACCGCCGTCGAATCGCGGAACTTCTCGAACGGAGCCTCATGCTGGTCACCGCTCTGAACCCGAAAATCGGCTACGACGCCGCCGCCCGAGTGGCCAAGAAAGCGCACGCCGACGGCGTCACTCTCAAGCAAGCGGCGATCGAGCTCGAGCTTCTCACCGGCGACGAGTTTGATCGGCTGGTGCGACCGAAGGAGATGGCCAATCCGCACTGGAAGGGATGAGGAATTCCCGCCCGTTCACTCCTGAGTCAATTTTGAATTTTGAATTCTGAATGTCGAGTTTTTGAATTCGGAATTCGGAATTCGGAATTCAGAAATCCGAACTCGCCACGCGCTTTGTCATGATGATGGCGTCCTCGCCGTTCGGATAGTACTTCGAGTGGATTCGTCGCTGTGTGTAGTCCAGGGCCGCATAAAAGGCGAGGGCGGGTCCATTGCTCGGCCTGACCTCGAGGATCAGCGATCTGCCACGCATTTCGGCGGTGTGATCTTCAGCCAACACCATCAGC
>CBDTWX010000311.1:0-6863 GCA_965364305.1 uncultured Thermoanaerobaculia bacterium | reverse complement strand
AAGATCCTCGACGACCTCAGCCGAGTCGTAGTTGTGGTTGAGATACCGCGAGTCGTTGAGGAAGTGGTTGAAGAGGAGCTCGAGGAAGAGGCCCTCGTCACCGCCGAGGCCGAAGAACCGGAAGTCATCGGCAAGGGCAAAACCGAGGAAGAAGAGGAGAGCGAGTAGGCCCGGCGCTTCCCTGGGCAAATGTCCATCGATCTGGTTCTCGGATTGGGCAATCCCGGTGATCACTACGCCTCGACCCGCCACAACGTCGGCTTTGCTGTTGCGGCCGAGGTGCTGCGGCGCCGCGGGCGCGGTGGTTGGACCCGCCGGCCGTCATACGAGCTTGCGGTGATCACCCCGGGTCGCATGGTGGTGCTCGCGCGCCCGCTTTCTTTCATGAATCGCTCCGGCGGCGTAGCGGCGGAGTTGCTGTGCGATCTGTGCCTCGAGCCCGAGACCATGCTGGTGATCGTAGACGATGTCGATCTGCCGCTCGGACAACTTCGACTTCGGCTTGGCGGAGGCCCGGGGACTCACAACGGGATGCGCGATATGTGCCGAGCCGTCGGGACAGGGTTTCCACGTCTGCGGGTCGGGGTCCGAGGCGCCGGCATCGGTGGCGATCTGGCGGACTACGTCCTGGAGCCTTTCGATCCTGACGAAACCGAGGCTGCCGAGGTGATGATCGCGCGTGCCGCCGATGCCGTCGAAATGGCCCTGTGCGACGGTTTCGAGCGCGCGATGAACACCTACAACCGCCGGTAATTCCGCCAAACCTGCCGGGACAGATTTGGTGGAATTACTCTCCCGGCACCGCGAGCATCGGGACCCGGCAGCGCCGCAGAACCGATTCGGCCACCGAACCCAGGAGGACATGTTCGAGCCCCGTGAGCCCACGGGTAGCCATGATCACGAGATCGAAATTCTCGGGATCGGCGAGGTGGTTGATGGTGTCGGCAGCTCGCCCCACCTCGACCATCAGTTTCACCTCGAGATCTGCCGGCAGCTCGGCCGCAGCCTTCCCGAGGGCCCCCTGCGATCGCTCGACCAAGCGACCCATGAGATCGTCTGAAAGCACGTCGACCGAGTAGAACTCCGGGTAGACAACGGGTTCGACGACGTGCAGCAGGGTGATCTCGGCGTCCAGCGCTTCGGCCCAAGCCGCGGCGTGGAGGAGGGCCGCCGACGACGCCTCGGAGAAATCGTGCGGAACGAGGATTCGTTGCATGCCCTTGGGATTGATGACTGCATCGGCACGCACCGTGAGAACGGGCGACGACGCGGTGCGTACGACTCTCTCGGCGACGGAGCCCAGCAGCAGGTGAGAGATGCCGCGGCGGCCGTGAGTCCCCATGACAATCAGACCGCAGCCAAGAGTACCGGCCGTTTCGACGATGACCTCACCTGGCGCGATGCCTCGGATGAGATGCGGTGTGATGTCGACGCCGTGCTGTTCCTCGTAGGTTTCCTCGAGGACCTTGCGGCGTGCCTCATCACCGCTCAGCAAGAGCTCCTGGAGCTGATCTCGACGATCTTTCTCGAGGTGCGGGTTGTCGAGAAGCACGACGACGTGGAGCATGTGGAGGTGGGCGTCGAATCGTTGGGCGATATCCCGCGCCAGCGTCCCCGCCTGATCGGCAGTTTCGGAGAAATCGGTGGCGGCAAGGATCTGTTTGGGAAGGTGGCTCATGTTTTCCTCCTTCAGCTCGGTCGAATGGTCTCCGAAAATTCCCGCGCCTGCGCTTCGATGCGCTCGATGTCAAGTGTTTTGAGCTCGCGGTTGCGGACCACGACCTGACCGCGAATCACCACGTGACGGACATCGGCCGAGCGAGCGGCGAACACGAGATGTGAGTAGGGATCGTACATCGGGGTGGCGTGAGGCCCTTCCACCGCAACACAGATCAGATCCGCCTCCCGCCCTTCGGTCAGCGTGCCGACGTTGTTCAGGCCGAGGACCCTCGCGCCCCCATCCGTCGCCAGCTCGACCATCGTTCGGGCGGGGAGGACCGTTGGGTCTCCGGCGATTCCCTTGTGGAGCAGGGCGGCAAGCTGCATGTCCCGCATCAGATCGAGGGTGTTGTTGGAGGCCGTTCCATCGGTGCCGAGGCCGAGCTTGACACCGCCGGCGACCAGTGCCGGCACTGGAGAGATACCCGAGGCGAGCTTCAGGTTGCTGACCGGGTTGTGCGAAACGCCGGCTTCGAAGTCGGCGAGAATTTCGATGTCTTGAGGGGAGACGTGGACGCAGTGAGCGGCCACCGTGCGGTCTGAGAGGACCCCGAGGTCGGCGAGATACGCGACCGGTGAGAGACCCTTCTCGTCGAGCAGCTTCTCCACCTCCCAGGCGGTCTCGGAGAGGTGGATCTGCATCGGTACTTCGAACTCCTCCGCGAGCTCCGCCTCCTTGACCAGATTGGCCGCACACACGGTGTAGGGTGCGTGGGTCGCCACCGATGGTGTGATCAGCGGGTGGTCCCTGAAGGCGTCGAGCAGCTCGCGTTGTTTGGCGAGCATTTCCTCGGGACCGGAACAGCGGGGGGTTGCAAAGTCGATCAAGGATTCGGCAACCACGCCGCGCATTCCTGCGTCGGCAAGGACTGAAGCGACCTCGTCACCGAAAAAATACATATCGGCAGTCGTGGTGACGCCGGCCAACAGCTGTTCGGCGGTGGCCAGCTCGGTGCCGAGGCGTACGATTTCGCGATTCATGTGCTCTTTCTCGGCACGTCGAAGCGCTCGAGCCACTCCATGAGGGGCATGTCGTCTGCAATGCCGCGCAACAGGGTCATGGCAAGATGTGAGTGGGTGTTGACGAGACCGGGCAGGATCAGGCTGTTGCCGGCGTTCAGTACGTCCCCGGAGGAGTCGAGCTCGAGCAGCTCCTCTGCCGGCCCAACCGCGGCGATGTGTCCGTCGGTGACGGCGACGGCGCCGTTCTTGATCGGTTTGGTGCCTGGTTCCATCGTCAGCACGGTGCCGCCGACGACCAGCATGTCCCAGTTGGCCTCATTGCCCATTCCGAACCTCCGTGCGGTCGAGCGTCGTACGCCCACCTCGATCCAATCGCGTCCGGCTATTCTACTCCAGGCCCTCTTTCAGGCGGCGAAGATCGCGGCGTTCCCTTTTCTTTGGTGCTCCAGCTCCACGATGACGCTTTGGCGGCGCAGAGAGCCGCTGCATGCGGCGGAGCTCGAGCTCCTCGGGTGTCGGGGGTGGGGTGTGGTCGTGGTAGAGCTCTCGCGCACGCGCTTTAGCGACGTTGGTCGACTCGAGCTCCAACACCTCGATGATTCGGCGGTGGCCGCCCGGCATCCGGATGACGATCCGATCGCCGGGTCGGATCGCACGGTGGGGTTTCCCGTGGTCACCGTTGACCTCGACTCGGCCGCGACGACAGGCTGTCTGCGCCTGTGAGCGGGTCTTGAAGAGACACGCCACGTCGAGCCAGATGTCGAGCCGAACCGTCTCTTGGTCGCTCATGAACGAATAGTGTGCTGCTTCCGGGTCATTGAATCAAGGGGAACCGTCTCCGTGCCCGAAGAGGGGACAGTTGCAGAGGCAGTGGCAGCAATCAGATTCAGTGGCAGGTATCAAGTACAGCGATCAGGGACAGCGACAGATGTCAGGGGCAGTGGGCAAAGGCAGTGGTCAGGGTACGTGAGGTCGTTGTGGTCACCTCCGGGTCGTTCACAGGGCAAAGGTAGCCGCTGACCACTGCCACTGATCTTTGCTGCTGATGCCTGCCGCTGTTCGCTGCAGCTGATCGCTGTCGCTGACGGCTGCCGCCGATCGTGCCACTGTTCGCCGTCCCGGCTTCGGGCGCCGACGCGGACTCGGACGCGTGTATCCGGCATCGAGCATCCAGCTTCGAGTATCGACGGGCGGGTGAGATTTCTCACTCTCCCCGTTTCAACGCTTCCAGCCGCTCGAGCTGGGCTGATCCGTTGCTGTTCTCCGGGTTGAGCTCGAGTGAGCGGCGGTAGGACGCGATCGCCCGATCGATGTCGCCTTTTGACGCGAGGGCCTCGCCGAGGCTGTCGTAGGTATTCCACGACTCGGGAAAGGCCTCTTTGTTCATCTCGAACACGGCAACTGCCTCGTCCAGACGATTCTCGGCGAGCAGACGGTAACCGAGGTTGTTGAACGCATTCTCGTCGACAAAGTACTCCTCGCCCATCAGCGGCAGGATTCGGGCGAAGGCTTCGCGAGCGGCGGCGGCGCCACCCTCATCGAGCGCGTCGGTGATGGCCACCGCGGCATCGCTCCCCCCCTTGGCAACCATCCACACCGTCTCCACCCCCGCTGCGTGTTGGGTGGAGAGGTCGCCCGAATCGATGCCGAGATCCACCAGATATTTGAAACGACTCTCGAGATCGAGCGCCTTTCGGGCGTCGGCGAGCGTGCCCCCCTCTTGCGCGAGATTCGAGGCGATCTCCCACATCTCGGCCATGTAGTTCCGCCGCACCGCCAGCTCGTCTCGCGCCATGATTCGGCTGTGGACCGGGACCACGAACTCCAGCTCCGGGTCGGCGAGTATCTCGTCCAGAACAGACACCTTGCGGTCGATGTCGATACCTGGCTCGAGGCGGAGGACGCTCCGCACGAAGCCGAAGTGGAAAAGGTCGCCGGTCGCCAGAATCCCGATCTCGGGGATGTGCACCAGGATGTCATCGCCGGTGTGGGTGCCGGGTCCGTAGGCGTAGAGCCGGAGGGTCAGATCGCCGAGCTCCAGATTCATCCGGTCGGTGAAGGTGATCGTCGGGGGGTGGAGCTCGAAATCCCGTTCGAGATCGGCGCACATCTGACCGTAGGAGTACTCAATGTCGCGCAGACGCTGCAGCCGTTCGTCCCCTGGCTCGAGGCCTTCAGCCGCCGAACGCCAGCCCTCGACCCGGGCGCGTTGCCGCGCCACGAAGGCGTCGAGGTCTTCGTACCAGTCGAAGAGGCGACTCCTGGTGAGCTCGTGACCGACAACGGTGGCCTCGGGAAAGACCTGGTTGCCGACGATGTGATCGTGGTGGAAGTGCGTGTTGACCACGTAGGCGAAATCCGACCGCCCGAAGACCTCTTCGATCTTCGCCCGGTAGGCGCGCGTCAGGGTGACCGTGGTGCCGGTGTCGATGACTACGAGACCGCGCTCCGAGGCGACGGCGAGCATCGTGTCACCGTAGGTGCCGCCGCTACCGACCACCATCGCCTTGGGGTGAAGTCGGCGGACAACGACGTCGTGGCTTCCCGCAGTCTCGGCCGCGACCGGCTGCGGAAGAATCCATAAAATACAGACCGTGGCCACGGCTCGAGCTCTCATCGTTGCCACCTCCATGAGACGAGGTACGTAAGACAGGGCCGAGAGTTCGGGGCAGGGGATCGGTCGACGAACGTTCTGCGACGGTGGCAGGCGTTGGTGAGTTTTTGATTTTGAGTTGTCGCCCGCCCACCCTAGCCCGGACTATTCACCAATCTTCGGCTGCAAGGCCCGATGCACCGCACCCAGCGCCGTTTTCTCGCCTCGGGGTGCTCGACGTACTGTCACGTACGCCTCCGCGCCCCTCGGGTCGAAAACGACCCTGGGCACGTCACCTCGAACCTTTCGCTTCGAACGCTGGTGAATAGTCCGGGCGAGCGCTGCCCGCAGATCACGCAGATTCCAATTTCCTGATACCTCATTCAGAGCGCGATGCTATCCTTCTGGCAGCTATACATGATGGATCTGCCCGAACTCTACCGCCAGATGATGAGGGCTCGCGCCTACGAGCTTGCGGTCGAAGATCTCTGGGACAAGGGTCTGATCTCCGGCGAGATGCACCTCGGGACTGGAGAAGAGGCGGTGGCGGCCGGCGTTGTGACCCACCTGACGGAGGGTGACGGCCTCGCCCTGACCCACCGGTGCTCGCCCGCCCTGGTCGTTCGCGGCGTGCCGCTGGCGGCTATGTTGTCCGAGATGCTCGGCAGCGAGAAAGGGCTCTGCAAAGGCCGGGGCGGCCACATGCATCTGTGTTCGAAGGAGCACCTTGCGGCGACCTCGGGCATCGTTGGCGCCTCTCTTCCCACCGCCGCCGGTTTCGCGCTCGCCCACCGCCGCTTACGGCCGGGCGCCGTCGCCGTCGCGTTTACCGGCTCGGGTGCCATGAATCAGGGCATGGCTCTCGAATCGCTCAATCTCGCGGTGGCGTGGGAACTTCCTCTCGTCATCGTGTGCATCGACAACGGTTGGGCGATCACCACGATCTCCCAAGCCGTCACCGGTGGCGATCTTGTCCGTCGGGCGGCGGGTTTCGGAATGCGCTCGGAGTCGGTCAACGGTCGTGACGTCAGCGAAGTCCACAAAGTTGCGGGCAAGCTCATCGACCGGGCTCGGCGCGGAAAAGGTCCGGGCTTTCTCCTCGCAACCTGTCCGCGCCTCGATGGCCACATCCTCGGCGACGCACTGATCCGCATGGCGAAAAAGCCTATTGCGGAGGGCAAAGACACCCTCGGCAAAGTGATCACCTCAGTCATGTCCCGTGGTGGGGGAGGGTTCACGGATCGAGCCGGCGGCGTGACTCGCATGATGTCGGTAATGGCGAGGGCACGCCGTGGAACGACGCGCGAAAGCCGTGGCGATCCAATCATCGCCGTCAGAAAAGCGATGAAGCGCCGTGAGGCCGAACGAGACCGGATCGACGCAGAGGTCGCGGCGGAGATCGAAAAAGCGGTCGCCGACGCGTTCGCCGATGACGGGAAGACCGACGATGCGTGAGCTGAGCCTCGGCCAGGCGATCGACCGCGCCATCGAGGACGCTATGGCGCGGGATGACTCGATCATCCTTATGGGCGAGGACGCGCCGATGCTGCGGGCGCCACTCCTTGCTCGATAAGGATGATCGAGTCAT
>CBDTWX010000310.1:0-6886 GCA_965364305.1 uncultured Thermoanaerobaculia bacterium | reverse complement strand
ACGGCGCCGAGCACATGGACCAGGACGGTGACCCGGAGCTGATCAACGTCCCTCGTGGAGCGTCGGGCGCCGCGATGTGCCTGCAGTGCCACGGGCGCATCAACACCATGTTCTCGAACCGCTCGGCGCACGCCGACGCGGCAGTCCACTGCGAGTCCTGCCATAACGTCCACTCGCCACACGGCGAGCAGCCGATGCAGCTCGCCAGGGCCGCCAACGACTTGTGTGCCGAGTGCCACGCCTCGCAGGCGGGATCGTTCAACAAGCCATTCGGCCACGACCTCGATCTCGGCGGCCTGCAATGCGTGTCGTGCCACAACCCGCACGGCGGTCAGGGTGAGCAGAGCCTCAAGGTCGATCGTTCGGGCGACGTGGCGTGCGTTTCGTGCCACGCCGAAAAACGCGGGCCGTTCGTCTTTCCCCACGTAAGCGACGTCACCGGGACCTGTCTGAGCTGTCACGAACCGCACGGTTCGGTCAACCCGATGGCGCTCAAGCGATCGCGGGTCGACCAGCTGTGCCTCGAGTGCCACAGCGTTTTTGACGGAGCCACCCTCGGTTCGCAGCCGCCGTCGTTTCACGACCTTCGCAGCCCGAGATATCAGAACTGTACGACCTGCCATGTCACGGTGCACGGCTCCAACGCGTCGCCGTTGTTTTTGAAGTAGGAGGTGAGACGATGAAAACACTCCGTCTGTCGATCGCCGCCTTCTGCCTCCTCGCAGCCGGTCCGATGGCCGTCGCACAATCGACCTCGTTCAATATCGAGCTCGGCTATCAGGATGTCACCGTCGACGGCAACGAGGACATGTTCCGCACCCAGATCAACCAGGACAGCGGCTTCGTGCTTCGCAACTTCTCGATCAACTTCATCGATCCAACCGGAGACTCCAGCTTCGCCGACCGGCTGCGGATCGACGCCTCGGGTTTTGGCGGCAACCCGGCCGGTCGTCTTCGTCTCGACATGGGTCGCGGGGACACGTATCGCCTTCGGCTTTTTTATCAAGAGTTCAAGACCTTCAGCGCCCTCCCGGCATATGCCAACCCGTTGCTTGACGATGGAGTGGTGCCGGGGCAGCACACCTGGGACCGCACCCGAAACGTCCTCGATATTCAGCTCGAGTTCCCGATCTGGAGGACGATCACTCCGATCGTCGGCTACCGGTGGAACCGGTATGACGGTCCGGGCCAGACGACCTACAGCGTCGGCAACGACGAATTCCGGATCGCCTCCGATCTCGAGCAGACCGAATCCGAGTTCTACCTCGGTCTGAACTTCGCGACGAAGGCGGTCTATGGAACCTTCATCCAGGGCTGGCGGGACTTTGAGGGGACCGACCGCCAAAGTCTCGCGCCGGGTGAGGGTGTCGGCAACAACCCCGGCACGACCATCGGCCAGGAGGTCGAGCTCGACAGCTTCGACCGCACCACGAGGACGTCGGCCGAAACGCCCGTGACCACCTTCCACATCACCGCCCGAGCCAGCGACACGATCCGCCTCAGAGGCTCCTACGTGCGAGCGGACTATGAGGGCGACACGTCGATGGACGAGATGCTCTCGGGCAGTCTCGTTTCCTTCCGGCTGGCGAGGTTCTTCCAGGGTCTCGATCAGACGATCGAAAGTCGCACCGAGAACCCGTACTCGCGCGGCGAGGTCCGTTTCGAGTGGGATCTCAGCCGGAACGTGGGGCTCAAGGCTGGTTACCAGGTTCGCGAGCGCGAGCTCGAGGGCTGGGCGATGGTCTCCAGCCTGTTCATGGACACATTGAACTTCGGCGGCTTCGACCCCCGCGATATCGCGGAGATGGTCGAATCGCAGTCGGGATACGAGCGGCAAGACTCGATTGCCAACCTCCGTCTCGATTTCCGAAACCTGGGCGTGGTGTCCCTCTGGGGTGAATACGCGGTCAACGACCAGGACCTCGACGTCTCGCAGGACGTTGCACAGATCGTGCTGCCCGGAGGTCAGGAGGGCGATTTCGAGCGCCAGATCGAGACCTTCGAGGTCGGCGGGATGCTGGACTTGGGCACCGCGAAGATCCTGGTCGATTATGGCGGCCAGGAAGCCGACGAGATCATCATGCGCACCGACTTCAACGACCGCACGCGCATCCGCGGCCGGGTCGACTGGTCGATCAGCCGCTGGCTCAGGGTCCTCGCCACCGCCGAAGCGATCGAGACCGACAACCGATCCTCGAACGTCGGCTACGAAGCGGAAACCGAGCACTACGCCCTCGGTCTCGACCTGACGCCGACCGAGAACTTCACCTTTGGTGTGGCCTGGGACTCCTACGACACCGAAACCGAGATCCCATACCGAATCCCGCAGACATGGGAAACCGCACTCTCGCTCTATTCCGAAGAGGGCGAGCTCGTGACGGCTGATCTGCGCTGGCTGGTGTCCATCGTGACCTTCGACGCCGCCTACTCGACCTTTGAAAATCTCGGCAGCTTCCCATTCCAGATGGACCGCGCCTTTGCGCGCCTGGCAGTCGATATCGGCGAGCACTTCTCGGTGGCGGGCGAGTACGAGAATTGGGACTACAGTGAGGAGTTCTTTCCGATTGCCGATTACGACGCAGATCGCTGGGGACTGTTCCTGCGCTGGCGCCAGTAACGAAAGAACCCTTGAAACGATCCCAGGGGGCCGCAAGGCCCCCCTTTTTTGAATTCGGAATTTGGAATTCGGAATTCGGAATGCCGCCCACCCACCCGAAGACTGCCCACAGATCACGCAGATAGACGCAGATCCCTCCCGCCCACCCAGAAGGCTTTCAATGATAACCGTCAAACATCTTCGCCAATCGAGCCGCGAAGCGACGGCGTGTTCATAGCCTGGGGTGTGAGCCCCAGGAATGAGGCGAAAAGATGATGAACGCCGCGAAGCGGCGACATTCCTAGTTTTGTCAGCCCACCGGGGCCGTGGCGGGCTCGGAAATGAAACGGGGGCGCGACGAATTGGTAGCTGAACTATAGGGAGGTGTCCGGTCTCTTGATCGGCCGCCGTTGCGTCGAGGGTGCTCGACGTCTCGATTCCTCAGGGAATTATTGACTTTGGAGACATCGAGAAAACGACAGGTCGCCAGGTACCTCCCGAGCACACGGTCCTACACGACTCCCAGGCGATGTCGGGGTGGGCGGGCGAAAATTCCGAATTCCGAATTCCTAATTCAGCTGTTATCCTCCGCCACCGATGAACGACGAAGCCCTCAGTCTGCGCGGTGTCTTCCGCTTCTGGCTGCCATTGGCGGCCACCTGGCTGATGATGGCCGTCGAGGGACCGTTCCTCGCCGCGGTCATCGCGAGGCTTGCCGAGCCCACCTACAACCTCGCCGCCTACGGCGTCGCCTTTTCCCTCGCGCTTGTGGCCGAGGCGCCGGTGATCATGATCATGAGCGCCGCGACCGCCCTCGCCCGCAACCGTCTCTCTTATATCCGGCTGCGCACCTTCACCCATGCCCTCAACGCCGGGGTGACACTTGCGATGGCGTTTTCCCTCTTTCCGCCGGTTTTCGATCTCCTCGCAAACAGACTCATCGGTCTGCCGCCCGAGGTCGCCTCACGCACCCACGCGGCCCTGCTGATCCTTCTGCCGTGGCCTGCGGCCATCGGTTTGCGACGTCTCTACCAGGGGGTCCTCATCCGCCACGGCCAGACGCGCCGGGTCGCCTACGGCACCATCGTCCGCCTGGCCGCGATGATCGGCACCGCGTTTATCCTCGCCCGTCACGGCGAGATCGAGGGCGCCTGGGTCGGCGCCGCTGCCCTCTCGATGGGGGTGAGCTGCGAGGCGGTGGCGAGCCGTTTCATGTCCGGCGCAGCGATCCGCCGCATCCTCGCGCAGGCGGGCGAAGCCACCGGAGCAGCGTCCAGTTACTGGGGTCTGACCCGCTTCTACTATCCCCTCGCCCTGACCACTCTGCTCAGCCTCGGCATCCACCCCGTCGTGACGTTCTTCGTCGGTAGCAGCCGCGCATCGCTCGAATCTCTGGCCGTGCTGCCGGTGGTCAGTTCGTTGATCTTTGTCTTCCGCAGCATCGGACTCGCCTACCAGGAGGTCGTGATCGCTCTGATCGGCGACCAACACCAGGGCTATCGAGTTCTGCGCTCGTTCGCCATTCTGCTTGCGGTCAGCGTCATTGCAGGTTTGGCGCTGATCGCATGGACCCCATTGTCCGGTCTCTGGTTCCGCACCGTTTCGGGCCTCTCCACCGAGCTCGCCGCCTTCGCACTTGCACCGACCCGCATCCTCGTCTTGATTCCAGGGCTGACAGTCCTGCTTTCGTTCCAGCGAGCGATCCTGGTGGTCCGCAACACCACCAGCGGCATCACCTGGGCGACCATCATCGAGGTCGTCGGTGTGGTCGCGGTGCTGTGGGTCGGGATCACCGTGTTCGACGCGATCGGAGCCGTCGCCGCCGCGGCCGCGCTGCTGATCGGGCGGATTGGCGCGAATGTGTATCTCGTGCCAGCTTTGCGGGAGCGACAGGTACGAGAGACATTTTGAGGTCAGTCGAGTTCGTGCTCGTGCTCCTGCTCGTGCTCGTGCTCGTGCTCGAATAAAATGCTCCAACAATGATGTTCGACCACGAGAAACTTGATGTGTATCGTCGAGCGCTCGATTTCGTTGGTTGGTCGTTCTCACTTTGTGCCGATCTCTCCGGACCTCAACGTCACGCTCGTGATCAGTTGATCCGGGCATCGCAGTCAATTCCACTCAATATCGCAGAAGGCAACGGAAAGAGGTCGCGGGCGGATCGCCAGAGGTTCTTGGGCATTGCGCGTGGTTCAGCTTTCGAGTGTGCCGCGATTCTTGACGTTTTGGTGGAATGCAATGCGAAGACACCCGAAGAAGTAGACCCGGGCAAGGAGAGTTTGCACCGAATCGTGTCGATGCTCACAAAGATGACTGAGGCGGTAGGAGGGGTCAAAGAGACCGGGGTTGGTTGCGGAGAAATAAAACGCGATATCGAGCACGAGCACGAGCACGATTGAAGCGGATTGTGCCTCGGACATCGACCGTATTAACCGGCAAGACCAGCGAATTCGGTATCAGTGACTGAAAATTCGAAGGGAAAATCGAGCACGAGCACGAGCACGAGCACGAGCAGGAGCAGGAGCAGGAGCTGGAGCACGAAGTTCGTCAGAGGATTGCTAAGATAACGACCCTCGAAAGGAGCAACACATGGAATACCGCTTTCTCGGTGATTCGGGTCTCAAGGTCTCGGCTCTCAGCTTTGGCGCGTGGGTCACTTTCGGCTCCCAGATGAACGAAGAAATCGCCGCCGAATGCATGCACGCGGCATGGGATGCCGGGGTCAACTTCTTCGACAACGCCGAGGTCTATGCCAACGGCGTCGCCGAGGAGATTATGGGCGCGATCCTGACCAAATCCGGCTGGAAACGATCCGACTACGTGGTCTCGACCAAGATCTTCTGGGGCGGCGAGGGACCCAACGACCGAGGCCTTTCCCGCAAGCACATCGTCGAGGGAACCGATGCCGCCCTGGCACGCCTGCAGCTCGATTATGTCGATCTGATCTTCTGTCACCGCGCCGACCTTTACACCCCGGTCGAGGAGACCGTGCGCGCCATGAACCACGTCATCAACCAGGGCAAGGCCCTCTACTGGGGCACCAGCGAGTGGCCGGGCGAGCGGATCCTCGAGGCGTATCACATCGCACGACGCGAGCGGTTGATCCCCCCACTTATGGAGCAACCGCAGTACAACCTCTTCCACCGCGACCGGGTCGAGCGCGAGTACGCCCCGCTCTACGAACGCATCGGGCTCGGCACCACGATCTGGAGCCCGCTCGCCAGCGGTCTCCTCACCGGCAAATACAACGACGGGATCCCACCGGGGACCCGCAGCACCCTCGAGGGCTACGAGTGGCTTCGCTCGCGCCTCGCGGGCGAGACTGTGGAAGACAAGATCGACAAAGTCCGCGGCCTGACATCGATTGCCAACGACCTCGACTGCAGCATGGCCCAGCTCGCCCTCGCGTGGTGCCTCACCAATCCCAACGTGAGCACCGCCATCACCGGCGCCTCACGACCCGAGCAGGTGACGGAGAACATGAAGGCGATGGCGGTCCTCGAGAAGCTCACACCCGAGGTCCTCGAAAAGATCGAAGAGATCGTCGACAACAAGCCCGAACAGGAGCAGGACTGGCGGTAAATCCCCGCCCACCCGCCCGATGCTGGATGCTCGATCTGCCCACGCAGGGGCTATGAGGGATGCCAACGCGTGACGGCCGACCTCAGTGCATTCTCGAGGTCTCGACCTCGCGCGAAACCGCGCTCGGTTACGAGATCGAGGGCCCGCGCCGCCTCGGAGATATCGGCGTCTGAAGCAACCAGTAAGAGCGCACGGAGATCAACCTCGTCTTGCGGCCTGTCATCGTCCCGAGCAAGGATTTTTAGGGCGATCAAGTGGGCAACGGATGCTACGGGAATCACCACAGAGGGAAATACCTCGATCTTTTCGGCCGACCGCACTATCTCGGGCTCGACTCCCGATGACGCGAACAACAGATCGACCACGACCCCATCCTCTGTTTGCCCCGGCGGCAGTAGGCGGACGGTTGCGAGGCGCCCTACGGCTTCCTGTTCGACTGTAGCCAGGACACCGAAGTCGGCTCGTAGGAAGCGGTTTACCAGAGTCTCAGCTGCGCGGTCGTCAGCAACCGCCACAGCCAAGTCAACGTCTCTGGTGAATCGCGGCTCGGCACGAACGGAAACGGCGAGTCCACCAACCAACCCGCAACCTACTCCGAGATGGTCGAACCGTGCGACCACATCCACGAGGGTGGCTTCGAGGCGGTTCACGGAACCCGAGGCCAGGCGACAGATCGCCCGCTGGCATCGCCGAAGGGAGCGCCGGGTC
>CBDTWX010000309.1:0-6898 GCA_965364305.1 uncultured Thermoanaerobaculia bacterium | reverse complement strand
GCTCTCTGCGCCTGGGTACCTCGGGCCACATGTCCTGTTGGCATATCTCGATCCTAGGTGTTTGATCTCACAGGACGCAATCGCATGAATATGTGGTTTTTCGACCCGGCCGACCGACAGATCACACCCTCGACGCGAGGGAGAGAGATGTCGATTGCCGAAACGCACCGTTTCTGGACGGGACCAGGCCAGCCCGGCGAATACTACGGTCTAGAGGATGCCGTCGGAGATCGCCTTGTGGACCGCCTGCGAGCGAGAGTGCACGTGAAGCTTGTCGTAAATGTTGCGGATATGGCTTCGGACGGTGTTGATGCTGACGAAGAGCCGGTCGGCGGCGCGTTGGTAGCTGTAGCCTTCGGCGAGCAGACCGAGCAGCTTCACCTCTTGTCTGGTGAGGGAGTGGCTGTGCGAGGCCCGCGGCGCCACCTTTTGAAACTGCCGAATCACCTTTCGGGCGATCTGTGACGACATCGGTGCTCCGCCGGTGGCAGCATCCCGAAGTGCCCGCAGCAACTGATCGGGGGGAGTGTCCTTGAGGAGGTATCCTGACGCGCCATTGCACAGCGACGAGAAGACCTTTTCATCGTCTGCGTAGACGGTGAACATGACGACCTCCGCATTCGGCGTCTGCTCCAACAGCGCACGGACGCCTTCCGGGCCCTTCATCCCGGGGAGGTCGACGTCGAGAAGCCAAAGATCGACTGCATCGTCGGTCCTCGAAGCGAGAGCCGCCTCCAGATCGTGATACTCGTCGACACAGCGGAAGCCATTCGACCCGTCGATCAGAATCCGGAGGCTACTTCGAAGCAGATCGTCGTCGTCGACCAAGGCGACTCTGATCGGTGTTTGGTTCGACATCTTCTCAATCAAACCATATCGCTGCGAGGATTGGTACCGCATGTCCATGCGATATTGCCGGCTGGATCGATGAAACCACAGTGCTCACGACGGTCGCATCCGGATCGACTGCGCGAACCGCGCGTCGTTACATCGCCAACTCGAAACGTATCGCCGTGCCCCCCGCCTCGGAGGAAGAGACCTCGAATCGGCCCCCGAGTTCGGCAATCCGGGCGCCGATGTTGCGCAACCCGCTGCCCGAGCCCCGAACCGATCTGTCGAGGTCGAACCCGATGCCGTCGTCACGGATCTCACCGTGTAGCTTCCCAGCCGAAAGGCGGACCACGAGTGAAACCTCTTCGGCATTGGCGTGTCGAGCGACATTGAGCAGCGACTCTCGATAGACGAGCAGGAGATGCCGTCTCACCTCGGGTCGCAGGTAGGTCGCCTTCCCCGGGGCCGGAGCTTCCAGGGCCCAGGCGACGCCTCGATCGTCGAGGATCTCGCCGGCCGTCTCCCTGAGACGGACCACAAAGCTGTCGAGATCGTCGAACCTGGGGTTCATGGACCAGACGATCTCTCGGGTGCGGCGGGAAAGGTCGCGGGCGATATCTCCGATCTGCCCGAGTGCCTCGCCTGAACCTGCTGCCCCACCGCGCTTGGCGACCTCGCTGAGGAGGGAGATGCGCGACAGGCTTGCGCCGATGTCGTCGTGCAGGTCCGCGGCGATTCGCGTTCTGACCTGTTCGATCTCGACCAGTCGCCTCACGCGAGTCTTGTGGATGAATGCCAGGGTCAGGATGGTGAACACGGCGAGCAGCCCGAGAAACCACGTTCTTTGCCAGAACGGGGGAGGAATGCGAAAGCTGACGACCGCCGGTTTGACGCCTTCCTGTGGCGCCGGGCGGACTTCGAAGCGATAATTCCCCGCCGCGAGATTAGCCAAGAGCACGCTGCGCTCGCTGGTCAGCGGCCCCCACTCGACGTTGGCGCCCAAAAGCCGGAATTGATACTGTGGTTTCCTCCTGAAATTGAAAGCAAGGCTGGCGAAGTCGATCTGGATGACGCCTCGATGTCTGGGAATATCGAGTGGACCGACCATGAATTCACCCAGTCCTGAAACCGAGATGGGCTGCCCGTCAACCTTGACGCCCGAAATCCAGGTGGTCGGTGGCGGGCACGGCCGCGGTGGGAGAGGAGTGAGGCGAAGCAAGCCTCCGTAACTGCCGAACCAAAGTGTGCCGTCGTCGTCGGTGAGGGAGACGTTGATCTCCGCGGCGGTCGATTTGTCTGCGGCTGGCAGGGCCTCGACTCGGCCCGAGTCCGGTTCGATTCTGAAGGCACCATCGACGGTCCCGACATAGATTCGTCCCCATTGATCTTCGCCGAGAGATCGGCAGTCCAGCGGCAGCCGGGAGCCGATCCTGGACCAGAAGGGGGACTCGCTGAGTGGATCGTCCAGCAGAAAAAGACCCGCGCCGTCGGTCGCAATCCAAAGTCGACCGGCTCGATCGGCTCGGAGGTCACGAATTGGCTTCCCCGGCGCCACCTCGATGGTCTGAAAACCTGAGGCTTCAGAAAAGCGAATCAGAGCTCCGGTGCTCCATCCGAAAAACGGTTGCCCGGACACTTCGGTCCACGCGATGGGCCGACCGGCGTCGGGTAGGCCGTCGCCGGCCGTGAAGCGCTCAAAGGTTCCGTCCCTTCTGCGCCACCGGGTGACGGTCCCCTCCGATGCGGTGAACGCGAGAATCCAAAGATCGCCTTGGCGGTTTTCGAAGGCTCGGTAGACGTGGTCGTTCGCGAGGCCATCCGACTCGGTGTACCACGCGATCGGATCGCCGCCCAAGAGGGCATCGGTGCTCGCATAGTGAAGGAGCCCTCTCACCGTGGCGATCCACCACTGGCCCTTGCTGTCGCGCATCGCCTTCGCCGGTTCCCTGAGCAGAGTTTCGGAAAGGCTCGGAGGAAGCGTTAGCCTGTGCGAGCTCCATTGCTCCCCGACGAGATGGCTGAGGATCGCGCGCGCGCCGGTCCATGCGAAGAGCTCCCCATCGTCTCCCGGAATGACAGAGTCTATCGAGTCGTGCCCGAGCCCGTCGGCGACGGTATACGAAACCAGACCTTCGCGGACCCATCGCATGGCCCCACCAAGGTCGCTGCCGAGCCACATCTGCCCTTCCGTGTCTGTAGCGATCGTGTTGATCGTTCGGTCGCTCAGTCCGTGTTGTTCACCGTACAGCCGAAAACGACGTCCGTCGTACTCGTAGAGAGCACCGACTGCTCCGATCCAGATGTTCCCGGTTGCGGCGACCTTGATCACGCGGATCCGGCGTCCGGCGATTTCATCGGACGGGGAGAACGGTTGAGATCGACCGGGTTGGTTGGGGAGCTCGTCGGATGACCCGTCCAGCGGGGTCGCTGAGCGCGGGAGATGAACGACAAGACCTGGATTGAGACCCACCCAGATCCTGCCGAGGTGATCTTCTTCAAGTGCACGGACAAAGCCTTTGATGTTGGTGTCCTCGATCTTGCCCTCGGGCGTACGGCGTCGCAATCCGGCCGGGCCCCCAATCCACAGGCTCCCGTCGCGACTCCCGAGGATTGCCCGCACGGACGAATCCGCGGGAAAGCCAACGGAGACTCTCGTCAAGGTGTTCGTAGCACCTTCGCGATCGAGACGGAAAAGACCTCGTTCGGCGCCGGCCCAGATCCGTCCTCCCGCGTCGCGATGAAGCTGGAAGATCGAACCCGTGGCCGCCGGATCTCGAGAGACCGGAACCGCCGTCGGGTTCGCGGCGCGAGCATCGAAATGGAATAGGCCGGTCTCCGTCCCCAAGAAAAGAACCCCCGGCTCGATCTCGAGCAGCGTGCTGATCATCGCACCGGGCAGCCCGTGCTCGAGACCGTAGTTGACAAAAAGCTCGCCGTCGAATCGACTCAGGCCGTTGGCGGTGCCCATCCAGAGATAACCGCGACTTCCCTGGACGATGCAGCGTACGTTCTGGTGGGCGAGTCCGTCCTGGCTGCGGTAGACGCGGATCGGCAGCAATTCCGCCCGCACCGTCGGGGCGGTCCCGGCCGTGATCAGGCCCATGACTGAAGTCAGCAACCAGATTCGTGTCGGCCCGATGTCAAGCATGAGTCAAGAATACTGGATCGTCGTCGGGCGGGCGGATCCGACAACGCGGCGTCGGCCCTGCATTTGATGCATCGCAACGGGACAAGGGAATTTTTTCTGGTCTGTTGTCTCTCGCGCGGGCTACAATGGGATCAAACCAGAGGCTCGCAGTTTGGTGATTTAGAGATCGGCAGGATCTCCTCGGTCCAACCAAAAGGACCGCCGACTGCGGCTCGCAAGGTGGTATGAGATGAGAGTCGCGATCCTTGTCCTCGTGGTGTCGGTGGTGACCGCGGGCCCCGTCTCGGCGGCCGACCTTTCAACGGAGACCGGCGACTCGCCTTTGGGCGGAGGAGCCGAGGCGACCGCCCGAGCCAGGGTGGCGCTGCAAGAGCTGTCTCCGCGTGAGAGAGGCAACGCGACCATCCATCTGATGGTGTCGCCCTCTGGCACGCCGGAGACCGATGCAGCCGCCGAAACGATCGAGGCGCTGTGGAACGCCGGGAACTTCGAAGCGGCGATCCAGAGGCTCGGGCGGCTCGAGGCCGACGGTGTGGCGGTATCGCTCGGAATCAGCTGGCGCGAGCCGGTGCCTGCGGGCCTGAAATCCGCTGGCGTCACCCCGCTCACCACCCAGACGAGCGCGCTCCGAGGAGTGGTCGACTCCGACGAGACGACCGGGAATCTCTTTGCGGCAGTCACCTATTCTCAATCGACCGGCGTGGATATGACTCTGAGCATCTCGAAAGACGGGTTCGGCTGGCGCGAGACCTACCGTGGAGCCCTGACCAACAACCCCGGCCTCGTGGCCTTCGACATGGTAGTTGCTGGCGAATACGTCTATGTCGCATTCGCGTCCGCCTCGTACTCGACCTATCCTCGACTGGTTCGTTTTTCGGCCGCGACCGGTGCCTTCGATAGTGATTACGACTCTGAACTCCTGGCAGTTCTCCCTCAAGCCCCTGGTCCACCATACCTCGCTACCACCGATATTGTCCTCGAGTCGAACGCAGGTTCTTCCGGTGCCAATGTGTATGTCATGTTGATCCAGGTCGCCGATAACAGCCTCCGATATTTCTGGGATTCGGCGAGTGACGGCAAGAGTTTTACGGAAGCCTCACCGGCCGTGGGCAACGCGGCCAGTGGGCTCGACCTTCATTGGAATCACCTGAGATCCACGAGTTACTTCCTCTTCGCTTCCTACATCGGCACCGACAACAACCTCTACGTTCTCCGCCGGGGGACAGGGGGCATCGGTTGGGAAGCAACGATACTGATCGAGCCGGACTGCAGCGGGCCGGCCAAGCTGACCGCAATCTCGGCCTACCGGGACACGGTCATCACCACCTATGAGCACGACTATGGATCCGACGGTATCGGATGCCGGTACCGCATCAGCTACGACGCCGGTGACGGCTGGGCCTTGGGCGGATTCCTCCCGCAAGACCCCCTTGGACAGTACTGCAGATGCGATGTCACAGCCCGCGGAGGGCTCGGAACCGCGCTGACCTTTCACCGGTACCAGCCGGTTCCGAATGAAGTACTGTTCAACTTCAGAGGAGGTTACTCGGGAGGTCTCTGGGACGCCCCGGTTGGTCTTGTGCCAGCGGGTGTTTCTTCCTGTACGGCTGCGGTGAACTGGTTGGCACCGATCGGGACCTATGGCGTTGTCTACGTTGGACCGTCACCTGACCGTCGCCCGTACTTCGCGATGGTCGGAGGCCACCTGATCTTCGCGGATGGCTTCGAGTTGGGGGACACCTCGCAGTGGTAGACGTGGGCTGAAGCCTCCCCCGGGAATCTCTGCAGAATTTCGGGTTCCGAGCCTTGGTTTGCCTTCAGGTTCTGCCGACAGAAGACTCCTTTCGTTGTGTCAACCTGCACAGCGCGGTCGAGCTCCGCTTGACATCGAGAATCGGACGTCCGACTGGATTTCCTATGGCCCTGACACCGTGGCGACCCACGCCGAAGTGTCTCCGGACTCGAATCCGTCCGCGAAAAGCAGCAAAGGTCGCGGGCCGTAGTGGGGGAGAGGCTGGCCGAGCTCGAAGGCGCCCATGTCGGGCGCACCCGCGATAGTGAAGCCGTCATTCAGGTTGTCGAGGTCGATTCCGCTGTCGATCGCAGGCGCGCCGGCGAGCAGACGCAGGTCACGGGTTCCCGGCGTCGCTTCCTGGTCCCAAGCCGGTGACAGGGTGGGGTTGACGAGATCCGAAAACGAGGCCGTCACTCCATGCGTCTCGACGCCGATCGCCTGCAGATCGGCGATCGTGTCGTAACGCACGTTGTCCCACTTGAAGTGAGGCGTCCCGCGGGTGGTCCCCCATGCCCCGTAGTCGAAGTCTCGAAAGCCCTCGTCGGCGACGGTCGTGAACTCGAAGGCGTACCAGGTCCCCAGGAAAAGGTTGTTGCGGAAGAGGGCGTTGCGCCACATGGCGCCGTTGTCTCCGTGGGCGTTGCCGTGCTTGGCGCCGGTGTTGTGGGCGACCAGGAAGCCCGTCGTTTGGTTGTGCATCTTGACCGGCACGCTTTCGAGGTTGAAGAACTCGTTGCGGAAGATGTAGGCGGGCCCGCCGTAGATCGGTTGCACGCTGACGCCCATCCGTGAGTTCATCACCCGATTGCGCCACACCCGGACGTTGGCTTGGTTGGCGTCGATCTCGATCCCGTCGTCGACGCAGAATGAGATGTCGTTTCCGTAGACGTCGTTGCCGTAGGACGGTCCGGTCCACGGCTCCACCGAGATGCAGTCACCGAAGTACCGTACCTCGTTGTGGCAGACCACGTTGCCGTCGCCCTTGAGGTCGATGCCCTGCTCCGATGGAATACCGGTGCCGGGCCACGCGACCCGGCCGACGACGATGTTGTCGCACACGGTCTGTCTCGCCTCGAGACCGTCGCCGCGGCGGTTGACGACGCCGTCGTCGACATCGGTGATCG
>CBDTWX010000308.1:0-6901 GCA_965364305.1 uncultured Thermoanaerobaculia bacterium | reverse complement strand
GAAGAAAGTGGCGGCAACAGCGTTCAGGGTCAGCTGCAGTTGACGGGGGCAGCGCCGGCATCAGTCTCCGAGCCCGCCTCCCCGCCTCTGCGTCTTTCGCCTCAGTTCAAGTAAATGACACCTTGAAAATCTTCGCTGCGGGCCCTGAAGAACCCGCCTGCCAATCGTCGGGGAAACCTTGTTGAAGGGCTATCTGCTTTATCTGAGTGATCTGCGGTTTCTCCGTCGGGTGGGTGGACGGGAAATTCGCAATCCGAAATCTCCGCCAGGGGCGGGTGGGCGGCATTCCGAATTCCGAACTCCTAATTCACTTCTGGGGGGTCTTCCCAAATCAGCGTCACCGGTCCGTCGTTGACGAGCTCTACGTCCATCGTCGCGCCGAAGATGCCGGTTTCAACATCGACGCCCTGGGCACGGAGCGCGGCGAGGAACTGCTCGAACAGCGGTTCGGCCTCATTGCCGCGCATGGCGCGGTCAAAGCTCGGGCGACGTCCCTTGCGAATCGACCCGGCAAGCGTGAACTGAGACACCGCCAGCACAGCTCCGCCCACCTCGTCGAGCCCCAGGTTCATCCTGCCATCATGGTCCGAAAAGATCCGGAGGGTTGCAAGGCGGAGTGCCGCACGGTGCAGCTGCTCTCCACCGTCGCCTCGCTCCAAACCCACCAACACCACGAGACCGTCTCCAATCCCTCCCACAACCCGACCATCCACCCGCACCTCGGCCCGGGACACCCTCTGGATCACCATTTTCATTTCTTCGTCCCACCCCTGACGGTCGATAACAATAAACTGAGCTCGCGTCCGCCAAACAGCGTTACGAGCCCCACATACGCCGCCCCCGATGGGAATAGAATCGTGGCCATTCGAAGCGCTCCATCGAGCGACGTGTGGTCGACTCCGAACAGCCACGGTTTTACCTGTACAAGACCGAGCGCGACGACTCCTGACGCCACGACCTGCCGTCCAACCGCCACGATGATCTCCGCCGGTCGGCCTCCCCGGAAACCATATCGCCTCCCGTAGAGCGCGGTGAGGAACACCGCGAAACATCCCATTGCTATCGTATTTGCCCACCCGAGCCCGGCCGTGCCGTAAGGACCTACCATTGCCGCGCAGACGGCGGTGAAGACGATCAGCGCCACCAGGCTTCCCCACATCGGCGTGCGGGTGTTCTTCTGGGCGAAAAACGCGCTTGCCATGACCTTGACGTGGCCCGTGCCAACCAGAGAAAAGGCGTACGCGCTGAGGGTCATCCCGGTGATCGTCACGTCATCGATGCTGAATCGGCCGCCGCCGAAAAGGAGTCCGATGATCGGTCGCGCCAGGACAGCCATGACGGTTGCCGCGGGCAAGGTGACAAACGTCACCAGTGTGACGGTTCTGAGAAGAGTCTGGGCCGCTCGATCTGGCGCCTCGCGAAGCTCCCGCGAGAGGAGTGGTAGGAGCACGGTGGTCAGCTGAACGACCACCGCCCCGAAGACCAACTCGGTGACCCGGTAGGCGCCGTACGTATAGCTCACCCCGGAGTCGATGAAGGACGCAAAACGGTTGGAGATCAGCTGATTGAGCTGGTTGATTCCGAGAACCGGAATGCCGGGCAACATCAAAAGCAGCACCGAACGAACCTGCGAGTTCCAAAACCCGCTCCACCAAGGACGGACGGAAAACCCCAAACGTCTGACGGCCGGCGCCTGCACCGCGAATTGCAGAAAACCTCCGACCAGCACCGCCACCGACAACACCGGAGCTGGGTTGGAAAACCCGGGGAGCACCAACCACGCAGTGGCCGCTATCGTGAGGTTGTAGAACATCGGGGTCGCAGCGGAGAGCAAGAATTTTTCGTGGCTGTTGAGAACCGCCTGGAGCAGGGCGGCGAGCGAAATGAGCAGCAGATATGGGAACATGATGCGGTTCATGAGAACCGTTGTTTCGAGCTTTCCAGCAGTCGCCGAAAAGCCCTCCGCATACAGCCGAACCAACCAGGGCGAAATCAGAATCCCGAGGGCGACGACCGCCCCGACCACCAGGAGCAACACCGCCAAGAGCCCGCGGAAGAGCTCGACCGCTTCCCTGCGGTTGCCATCCCCGCCGGTCATTTGGGCGAGGGTGGGCACAAAGGCGGCGTGCAGGGTACCTTCCGCGAATAGGCCACGAAAAGCGTTGGGGATGCGATTGGCGGTGCGGTACATGTCGTAGAGGTGACCCGCACCGATCACCGAGAACAGCGCCTTGTCGCGCAGATACCCGGTGATCCTGCACGTCAGGGTCACAACCGCCATCCGTGAGGCGTGCCGCACGACCTGCCGTTCCTGACTCATCACGCACAAAGTACCACCGCGGGTGCGACGCGCGATGACCCCGCCGTGGCAATCTCGTGGCAATGGGCTTGAGGCTTGAGGCCTGGGGCTTGGGACCTGGGGCGTGCCGGATCAAACCGTGCGCGTCTCCGTTTCCGTCTCCGTGCCCGACGCCCGACACCGGATGCTGGATGCTCGATCCGCCCAGTCACCCACGCCAGACACGGAAACTGGAGATGCAGGGAGGAGGGGAGCACGGTGGTAGGTGAAAATGAACGCAATGCACGATAAATGGCCGTCGCCGTCTCTGGCGCTGGCCTCTGACCCCGTCGTTGTTGACCGCACCTGCCGCTGATCTCTGCCGCTGTCCACCGTCGCTGTCGACTGTCTCCGTCGACTGCCGCTGATCTCTGGCGCTGCCGCTAATCGCTGTCTCTGGCCCGGCTCACCCTGTACGTGAAGATGCCGAGGCACAGGGGAGGGCAAGCGCGCATTGCTCATTCCTCATTCCTCATACCGAATTTCAGACTCCCCCACCCTCTGAATCACGCCGGGCACGGGCACGGAGACGGACACGAAGACGGGCAGCTGCTGCCGGTTGGCTGTGTTAGAATCCCCCCGTCCCATCCACGCAGGAGAGGAGACAATCATGGGCGTCAACAAGGTCATTCTGGTGGGGAACGTGGGTCGCGATGTGGAGTTCCGCGCAACCCAGGGGGGTACGAATCTCGCGAAATTCTCGCTCGCCACCACCGATAGGAGATTCAAGGACGAGAACGGCAACCCCCGCACCGAGTGGCACAACATCGTCGCGTGGGGCAAACTGGCGGAGATCTGCGACCGATACGTCACCAAAGGCAAAATGCTGTACATCGAGGGGCAAATCCGCACTCGCACGTATGAACAGGATGGACAGAAGAAGTGGTTCACCGAGATCCACGCTGAACAGATGGAGATGCTCGGATCGCCATCGTCCGGGTCCCGCGGAGGAGCACCTCGCGAGGACTACGGCGCGGTCGCGCAGGGATTTCCCGACGACGCCGACGACGTGCCCTTCTAGGGACATTCCTCACAGTCTTCGAAAACGACTCACCTCCCGCGATTCTCGCGGGAGGTTCTTTATGTCGGGCAGGCTCGAGAACTTCTCAGGGGTTCGCAGCGAGCGCAGCGAAGCACATGCATCCACCGGTTCAACACCGATGCGGCAACGAAGTCTCCACGTGATAGCCCGGACTATTCACCAGCGTTCGAAGCGAAAAATTCGAGGTGACGTGCCCGGGGTCGTTTTCGACCCGAGGGGCGCGGAGGCGTACGTGACAGTACGTCGAGCACCCCGAGGCGAGAAAACGGCGCTGGGTGCGGTGCATCGGGCCTTGCAGCCGAAGATTGGTGAATAGTCCGGGCTAGGTCCGTTCTCTCGCCGAAAATAGAATCTTTGCACGCCACAAAAAGACAAACGACCGTCGAAGAACTCATCCAAGGCGATCCTCATTTCTCTCCGTCCCCCACCCACCCCGTTGATAGCGACCACCGGCGGTCAACCTGGGGACGGGGAGAAATGCCGGCTAACCCTTGACAATGGTTGACCTTCCCGGTAACGTCTCAATTCCCCACGTCCGGGGAAGGAGGAGTGGATGATCAAGTCGGATCTGGTCGAGCGGGTGATGCAGGCGACCGATCTCCCGAAACCGAAGGCAAGCGAAGCGGTCAATGCTCTCTTCGAGGGAATGAAGAGCGCCCTCTTGCGGGGCGACCGAATCGAGCTTCGGGGCTTTGGAGTCTTCCAGGTCAAGGACCGCAAGCGCGGCATCGGTCGAAACCCGAAGACCGGTCGTGAAGTCGAGATTCCGCCTGGAAAGACCATTCGCTTCAAACCGGGCAAGGCCTTGCGAGACATGAGCTGAGCGTGGCGGCGCTCGAGCCGAAAGAATTCAACGGCCCCGGCGGTCCGCCCGCCGGGGCCTTTTCAGTGACGCCTCCCCGTTATCGTCCGAATTGGTGGCTTCACGCCACGCTCTTCATTCTGACCTTTGTGAGCACGACCCTTGTGGGAGGTCTGGTGTGGGGCGGATTGCCGCCGGAGATGGCCCGTCTCAGCCTGAGCGCGCTTCTCGGAGATTCCCGCGTCTACATTGCCGGACTCAAATTCTCCCTACCGTTACTCACGATCCTCGGGTGTCACGAGTTGGGTCACTACCTTGCCGCTCGCCGTCACGGCCTCACCGCAACCCCGCCATACTTCATCCCATTTCCGCTTCCGATCCTCGGAATCGGCACTCTCGGAGCCGTGATCCGCATCAAGGATCCGATCCGCAATAAAAAGCAGTTGCTCGATGTCGGCGCCGCCGGACCGATCGCCGGTTTTGCGGCGCTCATTCCTTTCCTCGCCTATGGAATCATGGCTTCCGAGATCGGCGACGCACCAGCCGAGGGATCCTACCTGGAGTTTGGAGAACCCCTGATCTATCGGGTACTCGAGGCCGTCCTGCGTCCCGGACTCGGCGAGGACATCACCCTGTGGCTTCACCCGACCGGCGTCGCCGCCTGGTTCGGCATTCTCGTCACTCTCCTCAACATGCTTCCGTTCGCCCAGCTGGACGGCGGCCACGTCCTCTACGCCATCTTTGGCCGGCTCCACAGGACCCTCGTATGGCCGATGCTCGGCGCTCTCGCCGGTCTCGGATTCGTATGGCCGGGATGGTGGTTGTGGGTGGTTATCGCCCTCGTGCTCAGACCTCAGCACCCCCGCCTGTGGGACGAGGACCTGCCCCTCGATCCGCGGCGCCGGCTGGTCGGCTGGATTGCGATCGCAATCTTTGTGCTGTGTTTCGTGGCCGAACCGATAAGAATCGTTTTCTAGCCCGGACTATTCACCAATCTTCGGCTGCAAGGCCCGATGCACCGCACCCAGCGCCGTTTTCTCGCCTCGGGGTGCTCGACGTACTGTCAAGTACGCCTCCGCGCCCCTCGGGTCGAAAACGACCTTGGGCACGTCACCTTGAACCTTTCGCTTCGAACGCTGGTGAATAGTCCGGGCTAGCGAACACGATTCTGGATTCCGAATCGAAGACTCGGAATATCCGCCCGCCCGTCGTCAGGGAATCCTTGATCAAGGCCTATCCGCGATCTCTGCGATCCCCGTCGGGTGGGTGCGCGGACCGAGCATCCATTATCGAGTATCCGGTGGCTGGATGGGCGATGGGTGGGAGAAACGTTCGAACGCTCGAACGGTGCGAACCTGGAGGGCGCCTTTCCTCATTCATCATTCCGCATTCTTCAAAAGGTGGCGTGTACCTCATCGAGGAACGTAATCATCGCCGTGGTGACGACGTCGGGTTGCTCCAGGCACGCGAGGTGGCCGGCACCTTTGACGACCACCAGGGAGGCACCACGGATGGCTGCCGCGATCTCCCGCGAATCGTCCACCGGAAGCGTGCTGTCCTCCTCGCCGACAATGACGATGGACGGCACCCTCACGTCGGCCAGCCTGTCGACCACCGAGTCACGCCGTACCAGCGCATCGACGGTCAAGTTCAATGACGGTACGTGGACTGCAGCGATTTTGCGCCGCCATTCGTCCACCAGATTCGGGTGGAGCCGTCGAGTGGTCGGTCCAAACATCAGCGGCATGATAGCGGGCAGGAATGGTCGGGTTCCGAGAAGCTTGGCGCCGGCTCCCATCGCACGGTATTTGAATTTTTTGTAGCCGGTCTCGGATCCGGACTCCGTTGCGTGAGATCTCAGGCATGGCCGTCTCCTTATTTTCCCAAAGGCAGCACGGACCCAACCGGTACGCTGCCATCACGTCGGAATACGATGTGGCGCATTCTAGCACCGGAGTCACCGACACGAATGCGTCGCTCTGATCGATCGAAATCGGCCAATCGCGCGTTGGTTCTTTGGAAGTCGATACGCCGAGCAACCAGTATTTTGTGGGGTCGCGGCTGAACGTCTTCCGACGAGCGAGCACATCGCTGGGCGCAACACGGCACCACCCGCGACGACCGGACGCAACCGGCCCGGTCGGCTCGGGCTCACGGGTGGGTCCTGCCGGCTCCCGCGTGCCTCTGCTCCCACGAACTCGAGCACTTGAGGTTGCCGCTGGTCGCTGACGCTGATGACCGACGCTGAAGACTGAATCTGACGACTGCCGCTGTCTTCTGTCTCTGAGCCTGCCCTGGCTCGTCTCTGCGCCTCATCGGGCACGGGCACGAAGACCGATACGAAGACGGAGACGGGTGCCGATGTTACGATTCCCGGATGGAGATGGTGACCCGCGTCCTGTGCACTACATCGGAGATCAGCCTCAAGGGAGGCAACCGCCGGTGGTTCGAGCGCACCCTGAACGCAAACGTTCGCAAGGCGCTTTCCGATCTCCCGGGCGCCCGCATCGATCGGCCCTCGTGGCGGGTGTTGATCTCGTTTTCGGAGCCGGTCTCTTTCCCCGAGGTCGCGCGCCGTTTGGCGACGGTCTTCGGTCTCGGCTCGGGTATCGGCTGGCTGCTCGCCGTCGTCGCCCGCGCCGCGATTCGCGAGAAGATGCGGTACAGCAACGTGCCGGGGCCCCTGCACGGACTCGGCATCACCTTCATCACGGTCGGA
>CBDTWX010000307.1:0-6925 GCA_965364305.1 uncultured Thermoanaerobaculia bacterium | reverse complement strand
CCCACCCTCTGGTTGGTATCGGGAGCGACGGAGCGGCCATCGCGCCGTACGGCGCACTCGGGAGGGGAAATCCGCACCCGAGACTCTACGGCACGTTCCCGAGAGTGCTCGGCAAGTACGTCCGGGAGGAGAAGATCGCTCCGATGAGCGAGATGATCAAGAAGATGACCTCGGTTCCCGCCCGAAGGTTCGGCTTCGAGGGTCGGGGAGTGCTCGCGCCGGAGAACTTCGCCGATATCGTAATCTTCGACGAGGACCGCGTCATCGACAAGGCGACGTGGACGAATCCTCACCAGTACTCGGTCGGCATCGAGTACGTGCTCGTCAACGGGGAGGTGGTCATCGAAGGCAGCGAGCAGACCGGCGCCCTGCCGGGGAAGGTGCTTCGGAAGAAGGCGGTGGTCTGATTTCGAGCAACGGCCGAGTCCTATGGATCCCTCCGCTCGTTCGCTTCGCTCTCTCGGTCGGGATGACATTTGGTTTTTTGGGCGCCTCGCTCAGGATGACATCGACTGATTGCCGTTCCGAGCACTGCTTCGCCGCTCGTGGCGGCGTCTCAGGGCAAGAACATGAGGTCGGTCTGGTGCGCGTTGGCGCCACGCAGTCGCCGAATCGCGGGCGGGACGCCCGCGCCACAACAGGTCTCGAATCGCGGGCGGATCGCCCACGCCACAACAGGGCTCGAATCGCGGGAATTGTAGGGCGGGCGTCCTCGCCCGCCATTGGGCCGGTGGTGCGACCAACGCAGGCTCAAATCCGCCCGCACGTCGTTTTTGTCGGATTCCTTGAATAGCTCACAGAAAATGCGTTACAGAATATGTTCTTTGGGAGGAGTGCTTTTCGTCTGTTATCTCGAGGAGCCCGCCGACGAGGGTGCGGTGCGCAGACCGAGCTGGATTGCGATCGCGCGGTCGACAGCTTCAAGCTCCTGAGCCGAGACAATTCCCAGCCGCTTCGCGAGCCTGTGTTTGGCGACAGTTCGAATCTGGTTCGCGACTGCGCGTGACGGTTTGCTGAGGCCGCTCGAATCGCTGTGGATGGGCGCTTCGTAGGGCCGAGGCGGACGACTTTGGAGACTCGTGATCGGAACCACCTGCACAACGGAGTCGAAGCGGCACGCTGCCTGGTTGGAGACGATAACGGCGGGCCGGGTTTTTCGGATCTCGCGACCCTCGGCCGGATCGAGCCGAACCTGAACCACATCGCCACGGGTGACTTCGGACTTCATTCCTCGACCTCGGCATCAGCGGTTTCCCACTGCGAGGCAAGCTTGGCCGTTGCTGCAGCATCCTCTTTGTAGGCGGCCTCGAGCTCTTTCTCCAGCTGCCGGGCGCGGTACTCGCGGACCGCGTCGCAGACGACCGCGCTGGTGTTTCGGGTGGTGTAAAGGAAATCTGCGACGTCCTCGTCGAGAGTGACAGTGATGCGTTTCTTGGCCATAGCAGCTCCTGGCGAGCAGTATATCGCATACAAAAAATCTCATCAATCATCATCGGATGCCGGTTCACCTTTACATCGGCGCCGGGCCAGACGGTTCAGACGATATGAGTCCAAGATCGTCTGAAACGTCTGACCTGGCACCCGTACTCAACCCCCCGGCTCGTGCCAAAATCGCCGCACCTCATCTTCAAGGCCCGTCATCTCCCAACGGATCAGCGAGATGGGGATCATGCCTGCGGCGAGGAAGCGGTCGTGGAAATCCTTGAGGCTGAAGTCCTCGCCGAGCTGGATCGCGCGATCGGCGAGCAGCTGATCGATCTGGACCTTCCCCATCTGGTAGCTGATGCCGTAGCCCGGCTCACGAAGGTAGATCTCGGCATCGACCCGGGCGACGTTGTCCTCCATCATCGGTGTGCGGTCGACCATCGAGCGCGTGGCTTCCCGGATGGTGAACTCGTTGGTGTGCAGCCCGACCTCGGCGCGGTTTCTCGCCGCGCGCGCGATCTGGAAGATGTAGAAGAGCTCCCGGGTCCTCGGAAGGTCGTCCAGGAGGCCGGCCTGCAGGAACATCTCCTCCAGGTACAACGCCCAGCCCTCGACGCGGCCGCTGTCGGAGTACGGCCCGCGGATGGGCCGCTCGTCGCGCTCTTTGATCGCCATGTCGAAACGGTGGCCGGGAATCACGGCGTGCACGTGATCGGGGCGGGGGTCGCGATACTGGACCTCCTCCCAGAAGTTCCTTCCTCCGCCGGGTCGTTCGATCCAGGGCACGTTGTGACCGAACTCCCCGATGTAGTCGGGGACCGTCAGAATGCCCTCCTCGCGGATGAAGCGGCGGATGTGCGCGTCGGCCTCCTGGATCCTGCGCTTGTAGTCCTCTGCGCTTGTCGCAGGCTCGAGGGCCGGAACGTCTCGGTTCTTGTTGCGTTCCAGCGCGAGGAAGGCCCAGCTCCGCTGGATCTCGCGGTCCCCGATGGCGATGATGTCCGCGGTGGTGAACGGCATGTAGAGCACGTTGGTGAGATACCAGTCGTAGTGCTCCCGCCCGACGCCCGCCGGTTCATCCATCGCGGCTGTTTGGAGCCAGTCACGGAATCCGATGATCGCCTCCAGCGCCGCCTCGGCCGTGGGCACCAGGTCCGGGTGGTGCTCCCCGAGGCGCTGGATGAGGTCCCGGTACCAGCCGATGGTGCCCTCGGGAGGCACCTCGCGGTAGGGGTGGCCGTGGCCCACGCCGTCGTGGTGTTGGAGGTCACGCAGCGCCGTCTTGCGGAACTCGCCGGCACCGTCGGTGAGGTTTCGCCTGGCCTGGTCCAGGAAGCCGGGCACCGCCTGCAAACGGCTGGTGAACTTTGTCAGCAGCTCGCCGTTGGACGGCAGCTCCTGAAACGCCACCCGCTGCACGGCGCCGACGTACACCCCGGGGTCGCGCGCCCACGGCCGCAGCACGCGGTGCTCGAAGTCGAGCTCGTTCAGCTGTGCTCGAACCAGGAGGTAGTCGACCTTCTCCGGAACCGCCCAAGCGGTGGGGTCGATGGCCTCAAGCCGGTCGAAGAAGCTGCGCAGACCCTTTTGCTGCGCTGCCATCGCCTCGTGGCTGTAGTCGGGAAACCCGTCGAACCGCGCCGGCCGGCGAAACTCGAGAAACTCCTCGTTCAGCGCGACCAGCGTCTGATAGTCAACGGTTTGCGCCCCAATCCCGAATGTAATGACACAGTGGAGCAACCACGCCGCACCCGCCACGCAGACCATTTCTCTTCGCATTGCCGTCCCCCTTCCCGAATCTCGTGCCACGAGCATAGCGGGTGCTGGTGGTTGCCGCCGGTAACAACCTCACAACGTAGGTTGTGTGTCCGGTCGTGAGGTGCGGTCGTGATCGGTGGCGCCTCTGAGCTACTCTGTGGAAGGAGGTTTCCTTTCCATGAAAAAGCATCTTCTGAGTCTGTGCTTGCTGGCGTTTTCGATGAGCTGCGGGCTGCCTGGTGGGACAGACGCACCGACCGACTCGCCCGACGCAGCCGCGGCGATTCTTTCGGGACTCCTGGCGTCCCGAGTCCCTGCAGTCGAGGCGAGTAAGACGTTCAGCGTCGACGACCGCATGGCCCACCTCCGTGTGCCGGGTTTTGGAATGGCGGTGATCGAGAATGACCAGATCATCTGGAATGGCGGTCATGGGCACTTTGAGTTCGGCCCTTCATCGCCGGTTACAGCAGAGACCGCATTTCAAGCCGCCTCCATGAGCAAGGCAGTCGCCGCATTTGGCGCGCTTGTGATGGTGGAGCGTGGGCTTCTCGACCTCGATATCCCTGTGAATGAATACCTCTCAGATTGGGAGATCCCTACCGACGACCGTGACCAGGCAGGTCACATCACGATGGCGCATCTTCTCGGTCACACTGCGGCCTTGACGGTGCACGGGTTCCCTGGGTATGCGCCTGATCAAACACTCCCGACCAACGAACAAGTCCTGGACGGCGCCGAACCGGCCAACACGGATCCGGTGCGCATCGATGGAACCGTCGGTGAAGCTTTCCGATACAGCGGTGGCGGGTACACGGTCGCAGAGCAGGTGATGGAAGAAGTGTCCGGCAAGGAATTTGCGGAGCTGATGCAGGAGCTGGTGCTGAACCCGTTGGGGATGTACCACAGCAGTTTCGTTCAACCCGCCAGCGATGACGTTGCCGAACGCGCAGCTCCGGCCATAGATGGGCGCGGAGACCGCCATGATGATATCTGGCACGTATACCCGGAACAGGCGGCGGCCGGACTGTGGACCACACCAGGAGACTATGCTCGTTTTCTCTTGGGTATTTCTGCGGCGCTCCAGGGAATGGAGGGCGCACTCATCTCGAATCAACTTGCCGAGAGAATGATCACCCCGGTCAAGGGAGACTACGGTCTCGGCGTTGCCGTCAAGAGTGATGGTGATTACGTGTCAATCCATCACGGCGGCTCGAACTATGGATACAGGTGTTCCTTCAGCTACTCTCCGGACATGAAATCGGGTTTCGTTGTCATGACGAGCGCCGACAACGGCGCGACCTTGGCGTCAGAGATTCTGCGAAGCGCCAAACGGCATTTCGGTTGGGGTGAATTCGAGCAGCAGGTGATCGATGTCGTGCCCCTGCCTGAAAATTGGGAGGCGTTGGCGGGATCCTGGCATATCGAGGAGTTCGACTTCACATTCAGTATTTTCCTCGACAGCGGACGACTCTGGATCGAGGACGAGCGAACGGCGCCCTGGCAACTCCATCACCTCGGCGAGGACGTCTATCGGACCATGGAAGAGCGCGCCGTGATATCGGCACACAGGACCGAATCTGGTGACGTGGAGTTGCTGACGCTCGACCTCGGCGACCAAAACGTGACGGCAAGACGTGTTGAAGGTTGACTGAGAAAGAGGTGCCCACCCATCACACGTCAAAACAATCTCGTCAAGATTGTGAAACTGGTGAAGGGTGGCACGCCTGCGCAGATTGCGAATTTGAAACTTTCCCCTTTTCCCCTCGTTAAGTGCTGAGAATAGAGGAGGGTAGCAATGGAAAACCGGATCATTGCAGTTGCGGTGGTGTGTTGCGCGGCTGGTGCGTGGCTCATCGGTCATGCGGCCGACGAGGCATCGATCGACTACATGGGCGAGCCCACACCTGGGCTGGAGCCGGAGGTCTTTGCCGAGGGCCTCATCTCCACGTCCGCCCCCGAGCTGAACTCGGTGTTCTCGCCGGATGGCGGGCTGTTCATGTTCACGCGACGCGACTCGAGCCGGACCTATCGGATCATGGAGACCAGACGCGGTCCCGACGGATGGTCGAACCCGTCCGTTACTGCCTTCACCACGCAGAATAGCGCCGTCGATCCTGCCGTGAGCTGGGACGGGAAATCGGTTTTCTTCGGTTCCAGCCGACCCGGCTCGTTGGGCGATTCGGACATCTGGATCGTCGAGAAAAGGACCGGTGGCGAATGGGGAACGCCGAAGAACCTCGGCAGCCCGGTCAACACACCCGGTAACGAAAACCACGCCGCCCCGGCGCGCGACGGATCCTTGTACTTCCACTCCTCGGGACATCCCGGCCACGGGGAGTCGGATATTTTCCGAGCTGGGGTGTCGGGGACGGGGTATGCCGCTCCGGTCAACCTGGGTCCCGCCGTCAACTCGGAGGCGAGCGATTTCGATCCGTTTGTCGCGCCCGACGAGAGCTACCTCATCTTCTCCTCGACCAGGGAGGGCGGGTTCGGTGGCGGCGACCTCCACATCAGCTTCCGGACCGCCGACGGCAGCTGGACGGCGGCGGTCAACCTGGGAGATACGATCAACACCACGGCCACCGACTACTGTCCAAAGGTCTCCCCGGACGGCAGGTTTCTTTTCTACACCAGCCGGTCCACCGGTGAAGGCGATGTCTACTGGGTGGACGCGCGGATCCTCGACCGGTACAGGGCGCAATAGGGATCGGGTTCACATCCGTGCCGGGTCAGACGGTTGAGGCGATTTGAGCCCAAGATCGGCGGAATCGCCTGACCTGGCTCCCTTGAAGAATGGCAATTGAACGGGCCGTCCTGTTGTTCTTCACTATTGAAGAAGCGCTGAGCGGAAGCGCGACGGCGGCGTGATTCCGCAGGAGATGATGCCACCGACTGTCCCTGGCAGCAGGCAACGATAACTGAAACCGCTCATCGGAGGTCAACATGTTGAAAAGCAACGCCACAGCAACCTGGACCGGAAACTTCAAGGCGGGCTCGGGAACCATGAAACCGGCTCACGCCGCAGAGGTCCCGTTCGCCGCGGGCACACGGTTCGAAGGCCAGCAGGGCAGCAACCCCGAGGAGATGATCGGCGCGGCCCTCGCGGGTTGTTTCTCGATGGCACTCGCGGTTGGTCTCGAGAAGGCCGGCGCGACGCCGAAGGCGGTCCGTACCTCGGCAGAGGTCACGCTCGAGAAGGTCGGCGCCGGTTTCGACATCACACGCATCCACCTCGAGAACGAGGTCGAGGCCGACGGCATCACGGAGGATGCCTTCCAGGAGGTCGCCGCGACCACGAAGACCTCGTGCCCGGTGTCGAAGGCTCTGGCGGCGGTCGAAACGATCACCCTCGACGCACGCTTGCGGACGACGTGAGCGGAAGCCCCGAAACCCGCTCCACCGAACCCACGTGGTTCACCTCAACGTGAACCGACACAGCATCTCTCAAGGTGCTGGGAGCTCACGTGCGTTGTTGTGCTTGGTTGTGTGCCGATGCCCGATTCGGGCAGGCTCCGCAAAAATCCGAAGTGAGGGCGCCGATCCGATTCGAAGAGTCATGAAGTGATGCGTGGAGTCCCATGCGATTCCATCTGGTACGAGCAACCCTTGGCACCCGCACCGGTCGCTACTTCGGCAGGAATTGCAGGTTGAGGCCGGCAAAGAGCGCCTAATCCGGATATCCGTAGCCGTCGTTGATCACCGCTCATTGCGGTTCGACAAACATATTGAAGGCCGTCCGTTT
>CBDTWX010000306.1:0-6939 GCA_965364305.1 uncultured Thermoanaerobaculia bacterium | reverse complement strand
CGCCGATCATCAAGACCTCGGATTTCTCCGGGCGGCCCATCTTTTCGAAGACGACATCCATGTACTCGGGCTGCGGTTTAGCAACACCGATCTCATCCGAGATGACGACTTCTTGGAAGTACCGCCTGATCGACGAAAGGGAGAAGCGCGATCGCTGAACGACCGCGATGCCGTTTGTCGCGAGCAACAGCCGGAATCGCCGCGCCAGTCTCTCGACCGCCTCCGGGAAGTTGAGGTTGTCCTGTTGCATGACGAATTTGAAGACGTCACCGCCCTGGTGGCATCCAAAACAGTAGTAGAGGCCCTTTTCGGCATCGACCGAAAATGACGGTGTTTTTTCCTCGTGAAACGGGCACAATCCCTCCCACGTTCGGCCACGCTTTTTGAGCCGGACGTGCTCACCCACGACCTCGACGAGGTCAGCCGCCTCACGAACGCGAGCGACAGAATCACGGCCGAGATCGATGTCTACCATGGGAGTTTATTCTCGCACAGAGAAACGAGCAGGGGGGCAGGAGCGCACAGGGGCTGAGGGGCGATGGTTGAGTGTTGAGTTTTTACCGCCCACACCCCCCTGGAGCTTGAGGCGTGGGGCTTGAGGACCACCTACCCGGGGGTAGGACAGCAGCGTCAGCGACACGAAGCCGCGACAGCGGCAGCAATCTGTGGCGGCAACAGTCTTCAGCACCAGCGGCAGTATCGGCCGACCCGGAGGTGACCACGACGCCCTCACTCACTCTGACCACTGCCCCTGGCATCTGCCGCTGGACCTGCCCCGGCCGTTTCACCCCGTCATCCCGTCGGCTCGAGATCGACCTCCGTGGCGCCGGTTCCGCCGAACTGCTGCGACGGATGACGAAAGGAACGAACTGCGGGGTGGGAGCGACACACTTCGGCCACCATCCTCCGCAATACCCCCGCCCCGTGCCCGTGCACCACACGAACGGCGGTCTTCCCCGCCGAGAACGCCTGATCGAGAAACCTTTCGAGGTCCTCGCGCGCCCGCTCGCTATCAAGACCGATGAGGTTGATCTCCCGAGGCGCATCCTCCACAGTCTGCACCCTAATTTTTGCGCTGGCTCGTTGCTTCGGCTTCTCGAGAAACTCGATCTCCGACACCGGAACCCAGAGACGCTTTCCCGAAACCTCGACCTGAGCACGCGATCCTCGAATTTCGCGCAGCTCGCCCTTGCCTCCAATTGCGAGGCGGACGCGAGCGCCGACCTGAAGCCCGTCCGACGGTTCTGCGGCGGTCCGGTGATCGCGAATATCGAGGCGGAGCGCCTCGTCCCGCAGCTTCTGCAATCTCCGCCGGCCGAGGGCCTCATGCTCCTCGGTCGCCCGCTGCAGCCTGGAGATTGCCTTGTCGAGCTTCTGCTTGGCTCGCCGCCGGAGCTCTTCACGTTCTTGCGCGAGCTTCTTCGGCAGCTCACCTCGCTCGATCTCGAGCCGCTCGAGCTCGCGCCGGGCATCGCCGAGCGCCCGCTCGGCCTCACCCCGTCGTTGCCGGAGCTCGAGACGCTCCTCCTCGAGCTCCTTTTCCAGGACCTCGAGGCGTCTGAGCCAGTGATCCAGCTCGAGATGGTCGCCGCCGAGGAGCTCGCGCGCGCGCGTCAGGACACCGCTGGACACACCCATTCGATTCGCGATTTCGAGGGCCCGAGATCGGCCGGGCCGACCCATGCTGAGGGTGTAGGTGGAACACTCCGACCCTTCGTCGTACTCCATCGCAGCATTGTCCATCGCATCCGCTGCGTTGGCCGCCAAGGCGATGGCCGCCAAGTGGGTCGACACCACGGTGACGCCGCCCCGAACGGTGAGTTCTTCGAGCAACGCACACCCAAGAGCAGCCCCCTCGAGAGGATCGGTGCCGGCACCGAGCTCGTCGAAGAGCACCAGAGTGTGCTCGTCGGCCTCGTCAAGGAGACGTGCGGTTGCCGCCATGGCCCCGGAAAACGTCGACAGGTCGGCAGCTACATCCTGCTCGTCACCGATGTGACACCACAGCCGGTCGAAATGCGGAATGACAGTTCCCTCCTCCACCGGAAGCGGTACGCCACGGCCACACATCAGAAACATCAAACCGAGGGTCTTCAGGACCACGGTCTTGCCACCCGCGTTGGGGCCGGAGACGACGAGGGTTCGAACCCCTTCGGGCATACCGAAATCGAGGGGTACCACACGATGGTCAGGGTCGCGCCGTTCGGCATCACCGAAGACCTCGATTCGCAAAGCGTGGAGTCGCTCATCGAGGAGGGGGTGGCGCGCTTGACGGAGGGCGATATCGCGGCCCTCACCAGGGATCACTACTCTCCCTTCGACGGCACGCCCGAACAGCACCCGCGCCTGAACGGCATCGAGTTCGCCGAGGATTTCCACCGCCCGGGCAAGATCGCCACGGGCGTCGGCAAACAGGGCGGCGATCTCGTGCAGGATCCGCTGGATCTCGCGCCGTTCTCCCGCGCTGGCTGCAACCAGCCGATTGTTGTATTCAACAACCTCAAACGGTTCCACAAAAGAGGTCGCCCCCCGAGCCGACACGTCGAGCAGCAGCCCTTTCATCTGTGCCCGCGCCGACGACCGCACCGGCAGGCAGTATCGGTCACGACGGAGGGTCGGCGGGGCATCCGTTACGACATCGCGGTGGTCACGGCGGGCACCCTCGAGCTCGGCCAGCAGCTCGGAGCGGGTGCGAGCCATCTCTCGGCGCAGACGGGCCAGCTCGGGCGACGCGTTATCGGTGACGGTGCCGTCGCGGCCAAGTTTCGGCGCCACCTCGGCAACCAGGGGCTTCGTGTCAGGAAGTTGACCGGCCATCTCTTCAAGGAGCTCGTTCTCCGAGCCCGCTAGGCGGCGCCGAACGGTCGCCACCCTTCGCGCCAGGGTCAAAAGGGAGAGAAGGTCACGGGGATCGCAGGGCAGCGGCCGTTCGGGCTCGAGCCAGGGAATGGCTTCGTCCACTCCCGAAAGGGCAAACGCCTCGCCGTCCTCGATGATCTCCTCGACGGCGAGACAGAGCCGTGCCGCGCGGAGCCGATCGTCGGCACCGTCGAGCGGCTCGGCCAAGGCGCGTACGAAACCGCGGCCCACGCCGGTTCGGGCGTGGGCCGCGACCAATTCCAATACCTTGTCGAACTCGAGCTCTGAAGCGTACGAACGGTCCACCGGTTGGAGGCTACAGCAGCCCGGCGCGGCGCTGCTTCGCCATCTTACGAAGCATTTTTTTGCGTGCTTGGATCATTTCCCGTTTGCGGCGTTCGGACGGCTTCTCATAGAAGCGACGACGCTTGACTTCGGAGAGGATTCCAGCCTTTTCGCACTTGCGCTTGAAACGACGCAGTGCTTGCTCGAAGGACTCGTTGTCACGCACTGTGACACCTGTCGGCATGAAGGCTCACCTCCTCTCGGTGCGAATTGCGCCTTCGGCGACCCCGCCTCGGCGCGCACTTCCGGAGGCGCAGCATAACATTGCTGCCGCCGAGCGTCAATTTCACGGGCCGGGCAAAATCTAGCGAATCACTCCTCGACGACCTTGGTTTTGATCGCGTCGAAATTCGTGTTGTAGACCTTGTTGTCCTTGGTCTTGAAGTGGACCGCTGCGGCGCCACCCTCCCTTTTGCGATACAACCACGTTTCGACACCCCTCTTCTTATCGAGCTGGATGTTCTGATAATACGGGGTTCCGACGACCTCTTTGACCTCATCCATGGTCATTCTCTTCTTCACAAGGTCGAATCGCTCCTTGGTGATAAAGCGCATATCGTCGAAGTACTTGATCTTGTCGACGAGCGGCTGGTACGGAGGGATATCGAGCGAGTCGTAATAGCTCGCCGCCGCATCGAGCTGGCTGATGGCTTTTTTGTAGTCGCCGGCCATGCGCACGGTCTCGTCGGCAATCATGATTGCCTCGTCGGAGTAAATGTTCAAACCCTGAACAGTGGCCGGATGGTCTGGAAAATCGTTCAGCGCAACGTTGAGGAAATCGGCCAGGGTCGCCTGAACCGCCTCGAAGGCCTCGTCCTTGGCCACCTGGAGGGCCTCGATCTGCCCGGGCAGCTCCTCCAGCTGGGCCTTTTGCTCATCACTGCGGTCGCGTTCTCTCACGGCTTCGATTTCGGCGAGGGTCGCCTCGGCTGTCGCAATATCGGCCCGTGCCTTTTGGAGATCCTGATACTGCTGCTGCATTGTCTCCAGCTGCGCCTCGAGCGCGGCAAGGGCGAGTTCCTCTTCGGACGGACCACGCGAACATCCAGACAGCAACCCAAAAACCACCAGAACCACGATGCCGCACGGTAGGAATCGGCTCCTTCTCATGGTTCCTCCCTTCGCTCCGCACGCTAGCAGAAACCTCCTCTCATGACAACGCCGCTCGACATGCAGATCCGTTTAACAGGAATCGTTCCCGAGGCAACCGTGCAGCGACTGCCCCCAGAAAGCCGCCGAAAGCACTGAACACGCCAGCCCGGACTATTCACCAGCGTTCGAAGCGAACGGTTCGAGGTGACGTGCCCAGGGTCGTTTTCGACCCGAGGGGCGCGGAGGCGTACGTGACAGTACGTCGAGCACCCCGAGGCGAGAAAACGGCGCTGGGTGCGGTGCATCGGGCCTTGCAGCCGAAGATCGGTGAATAGTCCGGGCTAGACGGAATCAGCCTTCCCGTTGGATGCGAACCGCGGATCGCACATAAAATCAATTGCTTGACTGGAGGTGACATTGGTGGCGATAATGTTGATAGGACGCACATTGGAGGCACTATGGACCGGTACGATGCCATTCTCGAGCAGCTGAAGAAGGCGCAGAGTCAGGGCGTTGACTCGGTCGCGAGCCGTCTCGAAGCTGTCGTCGCGACCCTTGATGAGCTGCTTCAGACGGCCAAGTCCACCGTTCAAAGCGCCATTCCTTCCGAAGCCGACGAGACGATATCCATGGCCGACGTCAAGGCCCTTGTCGCCAAGATGCGAGAGGAAGGGTTCGGGAGCGAAGGGGCAACCTCGCCATCCGGAATCACCATCGAGAACCTCCGCACCCTCGATCAGGCGCGCAGCCAATCTGAGCTTCTCAAAGCGTTGCTGCCGATGCTTTCTGACCACATCGGTCGTGCCGCAGTGTTGGTGATTCGTGAGGAAAATATCTCGGCATGGAGCGGCGTCGGTTTCGGCGACGGCGATGAGCTCAAAAGGTGGCACGGCGCGGTCACCGATTCCCTGAACATCAGACATCTATTGGAGAGTCCGGCGCCGCTGAGATTTTCGCCCACCGAGGATTCTCTGATTTCAGGCTGGCTCGGCGGGAGCAGCCCGGATGAGGCCGTTCTGCTGCCGATCAGTCTCCGCGGCAAGCTGATGGGTGTGGTCTATATCGACCACGCCGGCGATCAACCGTGGAACCCCGACGCGGCTCAAGCCCTCAACGCGGTCGCGTGTTGGCTGATCGACACCCTGCAATTTCGAACAACAGTCCCGACACCGACTCTCGCGAAAATCGAGGCAAGTGCAGTTTCGTCCCAAAGTGAAATACAGCAGGAGGCGATCGCACCGCCACCGGAAGCGGCAGCTGAAAAACCGTTTGCGAACGCGGCATTCGAGCCATCACCCGAACCGGCAGCCGTCGAGCCGCCATCAGGATCACCCGCTGCAGGAACACCCGCAGCCGAAGAGATCGAGTACGAGCCATCCCTCAAGGTGGATGAACCACAGATCGAAGAGCCGCAGCTCCAAGAAGAAGCTGCCGGGATCGATTACGACTTCGAACCCGAGCCCGCGTCCTTCGAACCCGAAACGCCGGATACCGGCTTTGATCCGTCCGCAACGGTCAGGGTCGACGCGCGCGAGGATTTCGCCGCTCCCGAGGTGGCTGGGACACCGGGCGAGGTTGCTCCACCGGAGGCGGAGGCAGGGGCTGCACCTCCAGAGCCGCCACCCGTCGAGGAGATACCGACACCACCGCCGGTCCAGCCAATTGAGCCGCCGGCCGACCTCGCCAAACCGGCTTCGGTCGCGCCAGGTGCGTCCGCACGTTCTCCCGAGGAGGAAGCTCAGCAGGAGGAAGCGCGACGGTTTGCCCGCCTGCTGGTATCGGAAATCAAGCTCTACAACGAGGACGAGGTCGAGCGCGGGCGAGCCGCAAAAGACATCGGATTGCGTCTGAAGGACGACATCGAACGGAGCCGCGAGATGTTCGAAAAACGCATCTCGGAAGACGTCCGCACCGGTCACGACTACTTCCGCGACGAGCTCGTGCGGATTCTCGCCGACGGAGATGCCGACGCCATGGGCGTGTGACGAGAGCCTCTCTCATTCAACTCGAAGCGGTCTTGGCCGCGGCCATCGCGGCCTCGGCATGTGGTGCGCCGCCCGTTGCTGACCGCTCCGAGGCACGCGATCAGATCTTGAATCAGGCATTCGCTCTTGCGTCGACCGATCCCTCCCAGGCCGCAACTTTTTTTGCGGATGTCGGCCCCGGCGCCGAACTGGAGTACGCCCGCATGGCTTCCTGGGCGGACTGTCTCGAACGACTCGAGGCTTCTCCAGAGACATGGCGTCGTTACCTGGAGGACATGCCTCCTCCGTCTTTGGCACATCGCGCACGTCTCGCCCTCGTCAAGGCACTTTTTGAGGCCGGTGAGATTGGAGCTGTGGTCCGCGAGCGGGTGCTCCTCCCCGCCGAGCTGCAGCCGCATGCCGACGAGTTGCTTCTGGCGAGCAGCGATCCGGCCATTCGCCTCGAGGCTTCACGCCGGCTGGCGGTGACAGCGCCGCGGAGGCTCGACTCACACGACCGCACGCTCGATCGAGAGATTTTCACCGCTCTCGCGCCACCTGACCTTCTCGATCGGGTTCGCGCATGGAGACGTGACGGGGCACCCTCCCGCGCCGCTGCGGAGCTGCGATCGATTCGCTGGCGGGGCGACATGGAGGCTGAACGCCGTCGAGAGCTGGC
>CBDTWX010000305.1:0-6974 GCA_965364305.1 uncultured Thermoanaerobaculia bacterium | reverse complement strand
GTGAGAGGTCGAGCCTGCGGCGCCACCACCCCTGAGATCCATCGAGCGGGACCGACAGGTCTACTCGGCGGCCCCTCGAATCAGCCGCCTCGACTGTCAAATCGCCGGTAGCGGGCGAAGGGCTATCGCCGCTGCATTTCAATGCTCCTGCGAGATCGAGAACGGGATCCAGCTGCAGCTCGACGACGGTCGTCACGACCCCGTCAGTCGGAATCGAAGCCGCCACCCAGGTTTCGTCGGCCGCAAAACGCTCACGGACCGCCAATCGACGACCAGCGGCCTCGAGACGACCATTGACAACCAGATCGACCGTCTGCTCCTGCAAGGGTCGGTCGGCGCAGGCCGCCAATCCAAGAGTTGTCAGTGCCGATCCGAGAAGCACCCAGATCGCCGTCATTGAAGGCACCGCGGCCAAGCGGCGTACAACGCAAGATCGACGTGCCGGGGAGCTCTGATTCACCGCACGTATCCCAATGCCTCGAGCTGCCGTCGCATCTCGTCGCTGAGCCCGTGTTGAACGTCCTCGGCGGCGTCCCGCTCCGACGGCGCAGTCAACGCCTCCAGCTGGGCCAATCGATCCCGCCAGTCAACCGAGCAGGGCGTCTCGACCCAAACACCCGCCGCGAGGCGGCTGCACGAGGTGCCTCCATTCCACACCACTTGCTGAAAATCCATACTCTGAAAGCCAAAGACGCTCGACGCGATTTTCATGTTGTCGAAGAGCGGGTGGATGCGCATCTCGTGTTCTTCGATGAACACGGTTGTGCGATCCGTGAGCCGGTCTCGGTGGTCGACATCGAGGGAGATGCCGTCCGTTACAGGGGGCGAGACTCCAGCCGGTCCCGCCAAGGTCGGGAAAAGGTCCACCAGCGATACCAGGTTCGTCACCTTCTCGCCTACGCTCTGCCCGGGCCACTTGATGATCATGGGAATCCGAGTGAGCTCCGGATCGAGCCTGCACGCGTGGGAGAAGAAACCGTGTTCGCCGAGGAACTCGCCGTGGTCCGCCACCGCAACGATCATCGCCCTGTCAAAAAACCCACGATTCTCGAGCAGCTCCACGATGCGGCCGATCTGGCGGTCCATGAACGCCACCTCGGCCAGGTAGGCCGCCCTCAGATAGGAGACGGCATCTTCCGTCACCTCTGCCTCGCCGCCAATGATTTTTCTCCACGCGAGACCATCACCCCGAATCAGGTCGCCCCAGACGGCCTCATCCGCAATCCGCGCCCGGAGTTCCGCAACCCCGAACCGCCTCTCGAACTCGGCCGGTGCCCGGTACAGACCGTGTGGATCGAAATAATTGACAAACAGAAAGAACGCCTCATCACTCTGTCGATTGATGAACTGTTCGACAAACTGGGTCAAGCGATCGCCGGGGGTCTGGAATCCCTCGGGATCACGATAGACCTCGAATCCCCGCGCCACGCCCCAGTGCGAGGCGCTCATCTCACCGCCGGCGAACCCGGCCGTGCGGAACCCCGACCGGCGATAGATCTCGGCCAGGGTGACGAATGTTTCGCCGACCCTCGGCCTCGTGACTCCGGCTCCGTGACGCGATGGATAGAAACCCGTGAATATCGACGCGTGCGACGGAAGCGTCCAGGGTGCGGTGGCCCAGGCGTTTTCGAAGACCGTCGCATGTGCCGCCAGGCGAGCAATATTGGGGGACGCCTCCGCCGGACCTCCGTGAAACGACAGAACGTCCCGTCGCGTGGTGTCCATCGTCACCAGAACCACTGGACCGGATGCCGGTCGCTGCACCGGCCGGAGCCGCGGAGCACCCCAGAGAAAAAGCCCGTCCGCCGCACCGTCTAGCGCGAAGGAGAGCCGATGGCTCCCTCGACTGAGCTCGATCTCCAAATCCTGTGCCGTGGTTCGCCCGTCGACCCCGAAGAGCTGTCCGTCGACGGCAACGGTGAACCGCGAAGGCTCCGAGCCAAACGCCAGGAGCTTGAACGAGGCAACGCAGTCTTCTGTTAGCTCGAGGATCGCGGTCGCCACCGCGGACCCCTCGACGAGCCAACCACCGAGCTTCTCCCCTCCGACACCCGTCACCCCGTCTTCGAGGAAGGCACGCACGATCTCATACTTCTCGGCTCTCGCAGAATCGATGGGAACGATCTCACCACCCGTTCCCTGACCAACGAAAACAAAGGTGTTTTCGCGCCGCGACCGGTGCTTGACCTCGTCCGATGCCGCCATTCTCCGGATCATGAGGCGGTGAAGACCAGCGGTGAGCAAATCGCGAGGGATCGTAAGACGTTCCTCTCCTTCAGCAAGGCGTCTCGGCTCGGGCCACAGATCCGAGCCGTCCCACTTCGCCATGAAATGGTGGCCCGAGGAAACATCCGCGATTTCCAGCACGACTTCAAGCGGCGCGTCCGGTTGTCGGTCGACATGGACAAGCAGGCTGGCGTAACCCCTGAACAGCCACCCTTCGCCGTCTGCGAGAGGTTCCCAAAACCGATCCGGCACCACCACAACCGGAGTGGCCGGCGAGAATCGATCGGCGAGAGCGAGGAAATTTTCGATCACGCCGAGTTCTTCGGGGGGAGGTCCGATTCTGCATCCAAGCGACATCAGAAGCACCACGAACCAGGCAGCTGACCAGAACCCGGCTCCGGAAGAGCTGGCCGGCTCGGCAACGATCCGGGGTGAGTCCTGATATCTCATCATCATTCGATGTCACAGATATCCGAGGGCCTTGAGCTCTTCGATCACCTCGGGTGAGGCGGTACCGCTCTGCACGTCCTCGCCCTGTGACTGCATGAGCTCGAAACCCTCGGCCAGTACCCGAATGAGCTCTGCAATCGCCGGATCGGTGGGGTCGCAGGTGTTGTCGAGTTCGAAGGGATCAGTTGTGAGATCGAAGAGTTCGCAGGGACCCTCCGTGCCGAGAATCAGCTTCCGTTGGAGGCTCCGCGTGGCAACGACTTCTCCGGGAGTCCAGCCGAGGTCGATCCGCCTCTGGTCTGCTGGCCGCCGCTGTGAAAAGGCCTCTGAGACCTGCCATGCGTCATTCCTCCCGTGCAGCAAATCGACAAGGGATTGTCCCGCCACCGGGATCTTCTGTCCATCCATACTCGAATCCGCGAGATCGGCGATGGTCGGCGCCAGGTCCACCAGTCGAACGATCTCCGGCACGAGGCGGCTCTTCCACCGCCTCTGCGGACTATGAACCAAGAGCGGCACACGGATCTGCTCGTCGTAAATAAACCGGCCATGACCGAGGTGAAGGTGGTTGCCAAGCCCCTCGCCGTGATCGGAGGTGATGATCCACAACGAATCATCGAGGAATCCCCGATCCCCAAACGCCTGGAAAAATGACTGCAACGCCTGGTCGACCGAGTACAGCTGGCCGTCGTAACGATTGACCGTCTGTACGATCGACCTCCCAAGATCCTTGATGTTTCGAGGCAGACCGTGGTTTTTTCGCAACCAGGATCGCAGCTCATGACCCCGCGGATTCGCGTTTTCGATGACCCATCGCACCGACCGTCTGTCGAGATGGTCGGGAGTCCGCCACTCATGGACGTCGAAAAGATGGATCCAGAGAAAGGCACGCGTCTCGGCGCCCACCGAATCGATGTGATCGAGCGCTCGTTTGAGAACCACGGATGCAGGCTGATACCTCCTGGCGGCGCCGAAGTGGTCAAAACCGGACTCGAGACCGGTCAGGAAAAGAACCGGGGTGAATGCGGCGGTGTGGTACCCCTGGTCAGACAAGACCTCGGCGATGGTCAGCAGCCGAGGGTCGAGTCGCTCGCCGTTGACCAACAAACGGTGTTGGGAGGGCTGCAAGGAGGTGAAGAGCGAGGCATGGCTCGGTCCGGTGTGCGAGCACGAGCTGAAGGCGGAATCGAATACGACGGAGTCCTGCGCCAGATTATCGAGAAAGGGCGTCACACCCCGCGGATAACCGTAAGAACCAAGATGATCGGCGCGAAGCGTGTCGATGGTTATCAGCACGACCCGATGCGGCGGCCCCTGCGGAGCGATGCACGCCGAGCTCACAATCACCGCACCGAGCGCGCATGACAGCAGCAATCGCCGCCGAGCCGTGCATGCCGCGCTCCGGAATCCACAGTTTGCCTTTCGCCGCCGCACCATCACCGGCCTCCTTGCCGAAATCACCGCCGGACTCGCCCGACCTGCTCGGCGTATCGCTCATTATAGAGACCCGCAGCCGCCTGAAACGACTCCTCAGCCCCCTTCCAGTGCGACGACAGCATGTCTCCGAGCGATTGGGTGACCTCTGTCGCCCCGAGACGCCGCGCTCGCATGAGAAGTCGCAACACCTGTCGGACGTTGGCCACCGTCTGCCGCGCGAGACTCATCAGCGGGCTCGGATCGATCGAGCGAAGCACCGCCGTGTAGACCTCGACCGCCAAATCCGTATCCGCCTCTGACTCGAGGTGGCCGGCCCGCACCATATGATCCACGAGAAATGCGCGATGCCAATACTCGGCAAGCGCGGTCGCTGCATCCTTGATCGCAAATATGTAGATGATCTTGCGCCACAGCCTGCGCAGAATGTACTTTCCGATGGCTATCGGTACAGCGACGCAGCCGGACAATGACAGAGGTCCGTCAAAGCCTCGACCGAGGCGACGCTGCACCTCGGGCGCCATCGGCCGTCCCCGGATCTTCGTTATCGCACCTGGAATCCGACGCCGGAAGACGGTCTCGAAGACGATATCGACCAGCGGCAATGGGATGAGCACCGACAGACCAGCGCAGGTGGCATCGGAGAAGATCCTCCAATCGAAAGGCGGCTTCTGGATTTCGGTTTTCAGGTGTTCCACAGGACCTCGGTTGTCGCCCAAATCTGGCCTCGTAGCCCTCACATCGCCGGCACCATCCTACTGTAGGCTACCTGTGTCCCCTCGCATTCCGAGCTCCTCATTCCTCATTCAAAACTCCCCCTGCTACACTCTCCGGCCATGTATGAGAAAGAACTCGAGACCGCTGCAGAGATCGTATTCGACGTGTGTGGTCTGACGCGCCGGGTCCAGGAGGCGATCGTCGCGGCCGGGGATGCGGTGACAAAGGGAGATCGTTCGCCTGTAACCCTTGCCGACCTGGCCGCGCAGGCCATTGTGAGCCGGCATCTCGGCGATCAATTCGTGGACGATCCGTTGCTTGCGGAGGAGGACTCGGACGCCCTCGCCAGCTCGGACGATATGGCCGCACGCGTGCTTGCAGAAGTGAGGTCCCATTTCCCGATGATGACCCACGACGCCATGGTGACGGCGCTTGACCGGGGTGACCATCGAGGCGGCGACGAAGGCCGGTACTGGGTGCTGGATCCTATCGACGGAACAAAGGGCTTTCTGCGTGGCGATCAGTACGCGGTCGCTCTGGCGCTGGTGGATGGCGGACAGCCCGTCGTGGGCGTCCTCGGGTGTCCCAATCTACCGTCGCCGGCCGACCACGGGTCTTCGGACACGGGCTGGCTTTTTGGCGCCACGCGCGGTGGTGGCGCGTGGTGCCGGGTTATTGGGCGAGAAGACAGACGTGCAGTCGAAGTCGACGACGTCACCGACCCCGCACGAGCGGTGGTCTGCGAATCGGTCGTGGCGGCCCATGCGGCTCACTCGGTCCAGGGCCGAATCGCCGATCGCCTGGGCATCAGCGCAGAACCGTACCGGATCGACAGCCAGTGCAAGTATGCGGTCGTTGCCCGAGGGGAAGCATCGATCTACCTCCGCTTGCCCCGCGATGTCAGCTATCGAGAAAAGGTGTGGGACCACGCCGCCGGCGCGCTGATCGTCGAGGAAGCGGGCGGCCGCGTCACCGACCTCAACGGCGATCCGCTCGATTTCTCGTCGGGAAGATTGCTGGGCAACCACCGCGGTATCGTCTGCACGAACGGCGCCATCCACGACCGGGTCCTGGATGCAGCTCGTGCCGAGATGGATCGATGACAGCTTTTGGTCTGATCTCTCGTTTCAGACGCCTGACCGCCGCCCTTGGAGGCCGCCGGCTTGACCGCGCCGACCAACCGGTGTCCGCAGAAGAAAAGTACTGGACACAGGCCTTCGCGCGGGGCGGCATCACGACCTGGATGAGCGAAGAAAGCTGCCGCCGAGCGGCCAACAAAATGGTGACGGGTTCGGGCGACGAGTGGCCGATGGAGTGGTTCGGCCGCATGTATGCCGGATCGCCCTTCGATCGGGGGCTGAGCCTGGGATGCGGTGACGGAGCGCTCGAACGAGATGTCCGGAAGAAGGGAATTTGCCACGAAATTGATGGCGTCGACCTCTCGGAGGGCGCCCTTCGCATCGCCGCTGAGGAGGCCGCAAACGAGGGCCTCGACGGCATCTCCTACCAAAGGGGAGATTTCAACCGCCTCAATCTGCCGCAGGATCGATACGATGTCGTGTTTTTCCACCAGGCGATGCACCACGTCGCGAACCTCGAGCATTGCGTCCGGCAGATACAAAAAGCTCTGAAATCCGAAGGGTTGTTCTATCTCGACGAGTACGTCGGACCGTCTCGGACCGAATGGCATGACGATCTGTTGGCCGATGCGAACGCCTATCTTCGTTCGATTCCGAAAAAGTTCCGAAGGAGCGAATCCGTTACCTTTCCGATCGAAGAGGAGGATCCATCAGAGGCGGTCCGCTCGTCCGAGATCGTTCCTCTCGTGCGTCTACATTTCGATGTCATAGAGCATCGCGATTACGGTGGCAATCTCCTGGCCCTGATCCACCCGCTCGTGAGATGGGACGTCATCGACGATGCGACTCGTGCACAGCTCCTGGACGACCTCATCAGTGGAGAACAGGCCCTGCTCGACGGCGGGGCTTCGTCCTTTTACACGGTGATCGTCGCGCGCAATTTGTAACAGCGAACCCGCCTTCAGTTCAGCGACACCGGGGTGAGGGCGTTTGGGCGACCGTCAGGGAGCAAAGAGCTAGCCCGTACTTCTCACCAGGTTTCGTGACGAGGGCGGCGAAGCGCAAGTA
>CBDTWX010000304.1:0-7012 GCA_965364305.1 uncultured Thermoanaerobaculia bacterium | reverse complement strand
GACCGGAGATGGCGATCCACCATTTCACCCGGTCCATCGCCGAGGGCCGTCCGAACGAGCGTTCGCTCACCGCTTTGGTCGCGGTGAGCCACGCCGGTCGACAGCCGGATCCGGCCGCGGGTATCGCCGTACCGATTGTTATAGACAACGAGGGACCGTTCTCCGTCAACCTGGTTGGAGTAGGCAAAGACGTTTTCGTCCACCGAACCATCCGACACCTCGAAGTCGTAAAGCAGGAAGCGGTCTACCTCGGCAAAGATGTGGCGCCGACGCAGGAGTGGAAAGAGCTGTACCTCGTGGCGCCGCACCAACCCGTCGTTGGTCGCTTCGTCCCAACGAGGGCGCCGAAACTCCATGCCGTACTTCTCGGCGAGACCCTCGATCTGACCGTGGCCCAGCATCGGCAGACCCGGCATCGTCGCCATCAGGGTCGCCACGCCAAAATACTTGTCGCCGGTGCCGAACTGGTCGACTGCGGTCCGCTCGTCGGGATTGGACATGAAGTTGACATAGCGCTTGAGGATCTGCGGATCGAACTCCAGGGTCGAACGGATGAGTTGCCGATACTCGGCGTTGCGCTCGTCACGCAACATGTTCATGAAGGCCGAGTTGTAGACCCTGTGCATTCCGAGCGTCCGTACGAAGTAACCTTCGAGCAGCCAGAAGGCCTCGGCCAGCAAGAGCGTGTCAGGCGCCTCTTCGGCCACCCGATCCACGACCTCGCGCCAAAACTCTCGTGGCATCGCCCCGTCAAACTGCGCCTGCGACAGACCGTGCTCGGCGCGCGACGGGATGGCGCCCGCGGCGCCGGGTTCGGGAAACCACAAGCGGTGAAAGTTCCCTCTCGTGAGTGTCATCGCGGCGTCGAAACGAATGACCGGTGAACGGCGGGCAACCGCCAGAATTGTCTGAATGACCGCCTCGCGGACCTCGGGTCTGAGGTAGTCGAGCTGGGCGGTGTCGTTCCACGGCATCGAGGTGCCGTCGTTTCCGTGGTAGACGAAACGCTCATCTCCGGTCAGACGATCGACCCGCTTGAACACCACCGCGGCGTCGCTCCTCTGCCAGTAGTGATCTTCGATGAAGATGCCGACCCTGTCGTCTTCCGAGAGGTCCGGGCCGTCGAAGGTGTAGCCGGGGAACGGTGAATGATCGAGGGATATGAACCAATCCGGATGTTCGATCACCCATCTCGAGTCGATGCCCATGTGGTTGGGCACCATGTCGGTTGAAAGACGGATGCCGTATTTCCAGGCGCGCGCGCGGAGGTCTTCGTAGGCCGCTTCCCCGCCCAGCGCCTCGGCGATCCGGTAGTCCTCGAGCGAGTAGGCCGAGGCCACCGCCTCCTCGTCACCCATCCTCTTCTTGATCCGCTCCGACGCCCGGCTGCGCTCCCAGACACCGATCAGCCACAAACCGGTCATCCCCCAACGGGCAAGAGTCACCAGCTCGTCGTCTGGGATACCGTCAAGGGTTATGATCGGTCGGTCGTATTTCCGGCTCAGCTGCGCCAACCACACGTGGGCGTTTTTTGCCAGAAGCACCAGCTGCGGCATCCAGTCACGGTCGGCCGAGTAGTTCTCGGGCGCGTCGTCGAAACCGCTGTAATCGGGCGATTTCACCGGACCAGGACCGGGAGGAAAAAACACCCGCTGCTCCTCGGCCAGGAAATCGAGCCCGGCGAGGAACCGGTGGAGATCGGGCCCGAGAAGGTCCGCCCAGGTCGTCCGGATGAACTCGAGCTGCCCCCGCAGTGAATCCCCGGCCGCGCGAACCGGCGCCGTCAGAAGGTCGAGCAAGGTGCGGACCGTGGGTCCGCCCGTCTCCGAGGTAGCGAGGTATGACTCGAGCCTGCGAACGGCCGCAACGTAGGCGGTGGCGCGACGGAGCGGCTCGTCGTCGAAGAGCTCTCGGAAGGGAGCGAAGGCAGGGTTGCGGTTGGCGAGCCAAAGATGGACCAGCTCTTCGAGAACGGCCTCCCGATGGTCTTCACCGTCGGTCGCGCCGGCAAGATAGTCCTTCACAGAAATTTCATTGCGGAAGACGGGTGCCGGTGGGAACTCATCGACGAACGCTTCGAGCAAATCATCGAGCGAGGCACTGCCCAGCTCCTCTTCAAGCACGGCGATGGCCCGAGACCAGAGCCTTGGGTCGATCTCCCGACGGTGGCGAGCGGACAGCAGATGCATCGCTTCGTCGATCAGACCGAGGGCGTAGATGTCGCTCGCACTGATCCCCGCCTGCGGATCTCGGCGCTCGTTGATGCGGTGCGCGAAGTCCCGAGCGGAGCGGAAGTCGGCAAAGACCACGTTACCGGCAAGGGCGAACAGAGTTTCATCGAGACCATAGATCTCTCGCGCGCGACGCGACACGTGGAACTCTCGTCGGGCGCCGTGATGGATGGGGAGTTTGGGGGAAGTCATCTCTTCTTCCGGAGACATCATACAAACGAATTCGGAATTCGGAATTCGGAATTCGGAATTCCCGCCCACCCTCCCCCGTCACGGCGACGTTTGTACTCGACCGTCGCAGGCGATTTGACCAGTCGAACTGGTTGGTCTGGGTTCAGGTTCTTCTGGGAGGTTGTCAGATCTCGTCAAGGACATCGACCAGTCCAGCGGCAGATGTCAGCGGCAGCGACCAGTGAATAGCGGCAGAGATCAGCGGCGGTGGGCAGCGGCAGATGACAGCGACAGGAAACAGCGACAGGGATCAGTGGCGGCGAACAGCGGCAGCAATCAGCAACAGCATTCAGCGGCCGGGACAGAGACGGCGACCAGCGTCAGTAATTCAGCACCCCACCCGCGACGAGATTTGCTACCACTTGGACACATCGCCTTGTTCCTCGAGCCCGAGCCCGTTGCCGTTGCCGTTATCGAAATTTTCATCATTCCGACCTCTACGAAACCCCCTGATAGCCGGCAACGGTGACGGTAACGGGCTCGGGATGGCACCCACGAGTACCACATTCGTTGCCTATGGAGATGCCGTTGGAGAATCCGCTGTCAATTAGGAGCGGCAGACGACAGCAACCACGCACCGGATGCAGCGACATCCCGTATTTTTCACTTTTCACTTTTCACTTTTCATTCTGACCTTCGAGGTCCGCGATCGCGGATCTCGAAGGTCAGCGGGCAGTGGTCCGAAACATCCCAGAAGGTCCCGTCCTCCTCGCCAGGGCGCGAGATCAGCTCGGAGCACTGCCAACGCTGACAGTGCAGCCACGCCCGAACCGGATCGGTTACCGAGCTGGTGATGATGCCTCCGAGAAAGACGTGATCGAGCAATGACGCCTGCTGAACGCCGTCACGTTCTCCGCTCCCCTCCCAGTACGAGGAGCAGCCCGTCTCGTTGGTCAACCGGCGCATACCGGCTCGACCGAGGATCGCATCCAGCGACTGCAGCTCGCCGGGGACACCACCACGCGGCGAACCGGTGGTGTTGAAGTCGCCGAGCAGCACGATATCCGGATCGTCTATCTCCTCGACCCACCGGCCGATCCACTCGGCCAGCGCGCGGTTCTGGCGTCGACGGTCAGCGAAATTCGACGGTCCCGACTCGTTGTGTACGGCGACGATCGTGAAATCCAAACCGTCGGGGCGTCGGCTGCGAAAGTACGCCGCAAAACCCGGCCGCATCCCGTGTTCGAGGACCATCGTCGTGATATCCACCGGTTCCCGGGTGAGCTCCAAAACCGCATCGTCCCACGCGACCGCCAGATGCTGACCGTGGCGGCCGCCGCCGACCGAAAACCGAACCGCCATCTTCCGTTCTCCGCACGCGCGCCGCAGTATCGGCGGGAAGCGCCGGGTGTCGTTGACCTCCTGGAGACCCAGGACATCTGCGTCGAGGCCGCCGAGCACCGCCTCCAGATCACAGATGTTGGTTCGTCGAGAGTATCCGAGGTCGGGGTCCTGGGGCCGTTCGTCGAGCGGGAAGTTGCGCAGGTTCCAGGACACGATTCGGAGATTTCCATCACCCGGCGCCGCGGCCGGTAGATCCGCTGCCACAACCGTTGGACCGGCAAAACCCGCACACCGCAACGTGTCTCGCAACACGAGTGAGATGGTGGCGATCAGCAGAATCGCGACCACAACCAGCACGACCAGGGCTTTCGATCGACGCGCCATCGCAAGCAGTTTCTCGCGGGTCATCCTCCAACGCAACGTCAAATTCGGAAAACCATGATCAGCACCGCCGAACTCTCGAAACCGTGTCTCGAGTTTCAGATGTTTTTGAGACACAATATCGTAAAAATTTTCTGCACTCTCGGCGAGAAAACGGAAGGTGAACTTAGACAATAGCTTAACGGCATATGTATATTTGTATAATTCCACAAATGAGTTGACAACTAAACGAGACACGTGCATTCTGTGAACCGTCATGGAAGTGTCACGTGGTTCGCTTGGTCGGTCGATGCGAGGCTGGGCTCGACCGGGCTCGTGCGCACTCGGCGAACCACCCAAAATGCTAGTTCGATCGATCTTCGAGAACCGTGGTGTGTTTGATGTATTGGATGCCGGCGGACCGGCTCCTTTGTAGTGTTTACGCCGAGTCAAAGCAAGGAGGCAGGATGATGAACAGGATCGCTCAGACGCTGGTGATGCTCGCTTCCATCGGGGTCGCGGCCGTGCCGATCGTCGACGCCGCCGAAAAGGTCGGGCCAGGAGAGATGACCAAGGCACCGGCACCGGTCAGGGCTTCGACAAGCCGCATGATACCCAGTCATTCGGAGGTGGAGTACACCAAGTACCAGAAAGAGTTCTACCTGACCGACGAGGAAAAACAATACGTCCGCCCAGGATTGACGGTTGAGATCGTCAACGTCGAGATCCCGTCGGACCGTCATCCGGTGGTCGAGCTGATGTACTACGACGACCTCGGTGCGCCGCTCGATCGAAGCGGCGTGGTCACGCCTGGCTCGATCGACATGAGCTTCGTCATCGCGTGGTACGACGCGGACCTCAACCAGTACACCGCCTACACCACCCGGATCGCCACCAACCCGGACACGGGCGAGCAGGCCGAGCAGGCGACGTCCGACTCCGGCGGCACCTGGGAGGACGTGGCGCTCGGTCACTCGATCTACACCTTCGGCACGCAGCTGCCCGAAGGTTATGACATGACCAAGACCCACACGATGTACGTCTACACCAGGCGAAATACCGCAGACATCCTCGGCAAGAACTACTACTCCGACCCGACCTACGATTTTCGTCCTGATGGTGTCGAGGCGACCGAGCACTGGGGCTCGATGGTCGAGGCGACGTGCAACAGCTGTCACCACGACCTCGCCCTGCACGGCAGCCGCCGGCGGGCTCTCAAGGGCTGTGTGATGTGCCACAACCCGCAGTCGACCGATCCCGACAGCGGCAATACGGTCGATCTGAAAGTCATGGCCCACAAGATCCACATGGGCGCCGATCTTCCCAGCGTGCAGGCCGGCCATCCGTACTTCATCGTCGGCTTTCGTGGGTCGGTGCACGACTACTCCGAAGTCATCCTTCCCCAGGACATCCGCAACTGCGAGAACTGTCACCGAGACGATGCTCCCAAGGGCTTTCTCTATATGACGAGCCCGACCCGTGCCTCGTGCGGCTCGTGCCACGACAACATCGATTGGGAGGCCGGTGTGGGTCACCCGTTCCCGCAATTCGACGACAGCCTGTGCTCCACCTGCCACATCCCCGAGGGTGAGCACGAGTTCGACCTCTCGGTCAAGCTGGCGCACACCATCCCGACGAAGTCGATGCAGCTGGCCGGTCTGAACATGGACATTACGGACGTCACCAACGTCGCCCCTGGTGCGACACCGACGGTTTACTTCACGCTCACCAACGACGACGGTTCGACCGTCACCGCGATCTCCGAGCTACGCACCCTCACTCTGAGGGCCGCCGGGCCACAGGGCCAGACGATCGACTACACCATCGATCTCTCCCAGGACGCCCGCGAAGCCGGCACCTCGGGCGACGAGTACATGGCGACCTTCGAAACACCGCTGCCTGACGACGCGACCGGCACCTGGACCTTCAGCGCCGACGTTCGCCGCAGCACGACCATCGACGACGGATCCTTCGAGGGTCTCGGTGTCACCGAGGGCGCCTTCAACCCGATCTATTACGCATCCGTGACCGACAAAGACCTGAGCCCGCGGCGGGAGGTCGTGACGACGGAGAAGTGCAACGTCTGCCACGACACGCTCGCCTTCCACGGTGGACAACGCTTCAACCTCAAGGAATGCGTGATGTGCCACCGTCCGAACAAGGACGATTCGGCCCGCCGGCCCGAGGAAGAGGCACCCGCTGAGTCGGTCGACATGCGCTGGCTGATCCACCGGATCCATACCGGCGCCGGCCTCGTCGACGACTTCACGGTCTACGGCTTCGGCAACAGACCACACAACTACAACAAAGTGGTCTACCCTGGCGACCTCCGAAACTGTGTAGCCTGTCACGAGCCGGGCACCTATGGAGTGCCGGCGCCCGAGGGGTCAGCGCCAGTCATCACGCCGCGCAACTACTACTCGCCCGTCCAGCCGGCCGCCGCCGCCTGTCTGGCGTGTCACAGCAGCGTCGATGCCGCCGCTCACGCATACGTCAACACGGCACCATTCGGTGAATCCTGTGCTTCGTGCCACGGAGACGATCGACAGTACTCGGTCGACGAGGTCCACGCACATTAATGATCGACGACAGCCAACGACCCCCGGCTCCGCCCGGGGGTCGCAGCGCAGCGCGAAAGGTGGGTCGGGCATGAGACAGATGATTCGACTACTGAGCTATGGCGCCCTGCTCATGTTGCTCGGGGTTGCGGGAGTGGCACGGGCGGCTGACGACGACCGCGAGGCGTCCGAGATGTGCGCCGTGTGCCACGAAAACGTGGTCACCGAGTTCAATATGACGGTCCACGCCCCGAATCGAGCCGGCGCTCCGTCGTGCGTCACCTGCCACGGCGACGGCGCCGAGCACATGGACCAGGACGGTGACCCGGAGCTGATCAACGTCCCTCG
>CBDTWX010000303.1:0-7031 GCA_965364305.1 uncultured Thermoanaerobaculia bacterium | reverse complement strand
ATCTGACGACGGGATTCCTGCCGTTCCCTGTGAGCGCGACGCTGCCGGTGGATCCTGAAGTCTGCGGCGCCGGCTCTTCGCTCGCGCTTGTCAGCGTCGGCACCGACCGCCAGGGCCTGTCTCTGTCCGGCGGCAACCTGGCGGCCGGCGACACGTGCACGTTCGACGTCACGCTGTCGATCCCGTCCGACCTCGGTCCAGGCATCTACCTCAACACCACCGAGGAGATCACCGCTACAGTCGACGGCGCCACACGGACCGGTGATCCCGCCAGCGACACTCTCACGGTGATCGGCGCTCCGAAACTGACCAAGGCCTTCGCCGACGATCCGGTTGCGGCCGGTGGCACCGTCACCCTCGAGTTCACGCTGACCCACTCGCCGGATGCCTCAGGCGATGCCACCGACATCGCCTTCACTGACGATCTGACCGCGCTGACGCCGGCCCTCGTCGGCCTGGCCGCCACAGGTCTTCCTCTGACTGAGGCCTGTGACCCGGATGGCCCGGGTGGAAATGTCGGTACCGGCACCCTGAGTGAATCGGGGGGAGTGCTGACCTTCCTGGGCGGTGCTCTGTCACCGGGAGAGAGCTGCGCCTTTGATGTCACCCTCGCGGTACCATCCGACGCAGCCGCCGGGTCCTATGCCAATACCACCAGCTCCGTCAGTGCCACGATGGGCGGGCTCACAGTGACCTCACCTCAGGCCGCGGATGACCTCGAGGTCCAGGGTCTCGCCTTGACCAAGGAGTTCACCGATGACCCGGCGATTGCGGGTGGCAGCGTGACACTGCGCTACTCGATCGCCAACACGAGCGCGAGCTCGAGTGCCACGGACATTTTCTTCCGGGACGACCTCGACGATGCGCTCGACAACCTCGCGGCCACCACGCTGCCGGCCGGCGTGACGGCCTGCGGTGCGGTAGCCTCTCTCACCGGCTTGTCCGGGAACACCGTTCTTCAATTCGAGGGCGGTAGCCTTTCTGCAGGCGAGTCCTGCACCTTCGACGTCGTTCTTCAGGTGCCGGCCGGCGCGGCCGACGGCACGTACAAGAGCATCACGAATCTTTTCTCGGCCACGTTCGACGGTACGCCCACGGTATTCGACAATGCCCGCGACGATCTCACGGTGCTCTCTGACTTCCTGCTGCTCAGTAAGGAGTTCACCGACGACCCGGTCGCCCCCGGCGACACCGTAACGTTGGAGTTCACCCTCAGTAACCTCGGGGGCGGGCAGATCACGGCGATCGGTTTCACGGACGACCTCGTCGGCGCCCTGCCGGGGCTTTCCAGCTCGAGCGGGACGCTCAACGGCGTCTGCGGCGCCGGCTCCTCGATCGGCGGTACCACGCTGCTGACCTTCTCGGGCGGCACGCTCGATCCTGGAACCTCGTGCACCTTCAGCGTGACTGTCTCGGTAGACATCGGCGTGGCGAACGGCACGGTGGCCACCAATACCGTCAGCGATGCCCAGGGCGTGCTGGGTGGCCAGACGGTGTTCGCCGACGCGGCGACCGCCGATCTGGTGATCTCCGACCCGCGGGATGTTCCGCTGACGATCGAATCCGTCGTCGTGGCGCCCGAGCCGTCGCTCGAGGGCCAGACCGTTGCGGCCAGCGCAACCTTCACGGGGGGCGCCGGCGGCACGCTGTGCACGGTCGATTACGGAGACGGCTCGGGCCCGGTGGCGGGATCGGTTTCCGATTCCGTCTGTGCCGGCCCCGATCATGTCTACGGAGACAACGGTGTCTATACGGTCAGAGTTACGGTGACAGACTCAACTGAAACCGACTCGGAGACCGCCAGTCATACGGTCAACAATGTCGCGCCGACCGTGTCCGCGCCGGCGACATCAAGCCCGTCAGACGAGGGTTCGGCGGTGACTGCGACCTCAGCTTTCAGCGATCCTGGTTTCAACGACTCGCCCTTCGGGTGCACGGTCGACTACGGTGAGGGCGCAGGCCCAGAGCCGGGCTCGGTTAGCGGTTCGATTTGCACCGGACCGCCCCACATCTACGGCGACAACGGCAGCTACACCGTCATCGTGTCGGTGACCGACAAGGACGGCGGGGTCGGTTCGGCGAGCTCGACTCACACGGTCAACAACGTGGCGCCCAGCGTGACAGCCCCGATCGTCACTCCGGAACCCTCCAACGAGGGCGACGCAGTGACCGCCAGCGCCGATTTCGCCGATCCGGGCTTTGACGATTCTCCCTTCACGTGCACCGTCGATTACGGCGACGGCGCCGGTCCGGTGGCAGGTACGGTTGCAGGACTTACCTGCAGCGGTCCGCCGCACACCTATGGAGACAACGGGGTCTTCCCGGTCACCGTAGCCGTGACCGACAAAGACGGAGGTGTCGGATCGGCGAGCTCGGACCATCAGGTTGACAACGTGGCACCAACGGTCACGCTGGATACCTCTGGCGCGGTCGCCTTCCCGGGCGGTGATGCCTTCATCGGTCGCCAGGGCGTGCCGCAGGAGCACCAGGCCGACGGAAACGATCCCGGTTCGGATGACCTGACTTTCCGCTGGGATTTCTCCGGCCAAATTGTCACGACGACCTACTACAACGATACGGGAGACCCAGCCGGAACCCCGGACGAATTCCCGAGCTCTGCCGGGACCTTCCCGTTCTCGATCACCGACACCGCGACCGTGACCTTTGCGGGTCCCGGTGCCTTCGAGGTGAGCGTCGAGCTTTCCGACGATGACGGCGGGTTCGATTCGCAGGCTCTCGCCAAGCTCGTCACCGGCGATCAGGTCTGCGTCCGCAGCCACGGCTTCTGGAGGCACCAGTTCACGGCGAAAAAGCCGCACTTCGACGAAGAAACCTTGCAGGCGTTCCTCGACTTCGTCAACGCTGCGAGCCTCGTCTTCTCCGAGGAAGTCGACGCCGTTGATCCGGCGGCTGCCGGCGACGTCTTCGACACCAAAAAGACGAAACGCGACAAGGCCAACCTGGAGGCGCTCGCGGCCTGGCTCAACATCGCCTCCGGGGCGGCGGCTGTGGACGACGTGATCGAGTTCGATGACGGCAGCACCGAGACGGTGCTCGATGTCATGTTCATGGTCGAGGCGATCCTCCTCGATCCGAACGCGTCCGACGCCGATCTGACCTATGCCAAGGATCTGGCCGAAGCCGTCAACTACCTCGTCAACGAGGAGTGTGAGGAATCCAGCTTCCAGTCACTCTTCAACTACGGCATCGAGGTGGAGTTCGCAAACGGCTGCTGGGCGGCCTACATACCATCGCCCGACGACTGCATTGACTGCAAGACCGATTCGTCGAGCGGAGAATCTCTCTTGCTGGGAGTGGCCAAGGTGGGCGGTGAGTCGTGCAGCGCATATGGCGGCACCTACCTCAAGATACTGGATCAGAGGCTCGAGTGGCAGATCACCAACACCGGTGCGGAGTCCATCACGATCGACCGGATCTCTCTCTTCTGGCCGCAGCACTACGGTGATCTGAGAAAGATCTCGTTGAGAAACGCCACGATCTTCGATCATGTCGTGCGCCCGGCGTCGACGATCGTCGAAGGGGGTTGGCGGGGCACCGTCATGGACCGCCAGATCGAGCCGGGCGTGACCAAGAAGCTCAAGCTCGAGTTCGGCAACACTCGCGGGCCGGAGACCCGGGAGCACCGACCGGAGTGAACTGCGCGGTGAGCGCGGTCCTCGACGGCCGGTCACCACCACGGAGGCACAACAACCAGCGCCCCGGCACTGCCGGGGCGCTGTTGCTTTGACGGCGGATATCGGCGCGGCTGAGGGTCGAGCACCCTTGGAGTCCCCGGTCAGCTCGTGTAGGGTCGATCCGACAACGGCTTGCAGGGGAGGATCCGATGCGGCAAGCGAACCCAGGTAACGTTCTGCTTTGGAAGAGATGCGTCGTGGCGGCGATGGTCCCGGTAACGCTTGCCACCCTCGTCGGCTGCGCCCGCCCGGGGCTTGATGAGCAGGCGATTGCCGACAACAATCGCGGCGTCGCCCTGATGGGGCGCTTCGAGTACGAAGCTGCCCGTGAGGTCTTTGCCGGGCTGGCCGAACGGTTTCCGAACCAGCCGGACGTGCTTGCCAACCTCGCGATCGCGACGCTCAACCGCCAGCAGGCGGGGGACGAACAGTTTGCACTCGAAGCGCTTGGCCGTGCGCTGGAGGTCGAGTCCGGTCATCTGAGGTCGCTGTACACGCGAGGCCTGATTTTTCTCAATTTGGGTGAGATCGAATCGGCGCTGGAGTCCTTTCAGCAGGTCGTCGAGGCCGACCCCAGCGATGCCGACGCGGCCTATCACGTGGGCCAGTGCTTGATGCAGCTCGAGCGTGTCGAAGACGCCGTGTCGTGGTATGAACGGGCCATCGAGCTCGACCCGTACCTTCGCAGCGCCTACTACCGTTCCTTCCAGGCCTACCAGCGACTCGGCGATCGCGAGCGGGGGAGGGAAATGCTCGAGGTCTTCCAACGGCTCGCGGACAACCCGCGATCCCGGTTGGTGGAGTTCAAGTACACGAAGATGGGGAGGCGCGGTGCGGTGGCGGTCATCGGCGATGCCGTCGGGGCTCCGGCGGCACCACCCGAAGGTTCGTTGTTTGCCACCCCGGAGCCCGCTGCGCCGTCCGAGCTCCCCTGGCGGCGAGAGGCGGTGCCGACATCGGTCACCGCGGCCGACATCGATGGCGACAAGATGGTCGACATCTTCATCCCGAGTGTCCTGGAAGGGTCTTTACAGACGGTCAATGCCATTCTCCTCTCCCGAAGAGGGGGTTTCGAGCTCGACCCGGAGCACCCGCTTGCCGGTGTGAACTCGGTCACCACCGTGCTGTGGGGTGACGTAGACAACGACGGCCAGACCGACGCCTATCTCTGCCGGCGCGGGCCCAACCAGCTGTGGCTCAACACGGGTGATGGGTGGCGAGACGTTACCGATCAGAGCGGCACCTCCGGTGGAGAGTTCGAGACGGTCGACGGCGCGCTGGTCGATGCGGACCACGACGGCGACCTCGACATTTTCGTGGTCAACACCGACGGCCCCGACGAGCTTTTCAACAACAACCGCGACGGGAGCTTCCGTCCACTGGCGGAGGAGCGTGGGCTGACGGGTGGACGACCGGATTCCAAACAGGTGCTCTTTGCCGATCTGGACGGTGACCGGGACGCCGACATCGTGGTGCGTCACGCGTCACCACCGCACGAGGTTTTCGAAAACAAGCTTCTCTGGGACTATCAGCCAGCCACCGGATTCGACGAGCTGAAAGAGGCCGAGATGAACGCGATCGTTGCTGGCGATCTCGATGCCGACGGGGGTGCCGAGCTCTACGTTGCCGATGGTCAGGGTGGAGTCTGGCGATGGCAGCCCGACGCCGACGGCAACTGGAGATCCGAGCAGCTCGCCACATCACCCGGAGGTGCCATCCACCGGCTCGCGCTCACCGATCTGACGGGGGACGGGCTGATCGAGCTGATCGTGTCGAATGGAGACAGGTGGCGAGCGCTTGACCCGATCGACGGCGCCGATGTCGCCGAGCTGGAGAACTCCGGGGGCGTTTGGGGGCTCGCCGCCCTGAATCCCGGAAATGGCCCATCGCTGGTGACCTGGTCCGCCGGCGGACCCCCTGCGGTTCACCGGCCCGGACCCGGGCGTTTCGCCTTTGTGGCACTCTCGCTGACCGGACGAGAGGACGACAACGATGCCATGCGATCGAATGCTTCCGGCATCGGCAACCGCGTTGCGATCAGGACCGGTAGCCGCTGGACGGTCGCCGAGACAATGCGTGCCAGCTCTGGTCCGGGACAGAGCCTGCAACCGCTCGAGATCGGCACCGCAGGCCGTGAGCGGTTGGATTTCGTGGCCATCGACTGGTCGGACGGCGTCTTTCAGACCGAGCTCGATCTCGCCGCCGGCGCGGTTCATGTGATTGCCGAGACGCAACGCCAGCTCTCGAGCTGTCCGGTGCTTTTTGCCTGGGACGGTGTTGAATACGCCTTCGTCAGCGACGTCCTCGGCGTCGGTGGAATCGGCTATGCCGTCGGTCCGGGGGAGTACGTCGAACCACGCCCCTGGGAAAACTTTTTGATGCCCGAGGGCGTCCCGGCGGTCCAAAACGGTCTGCTCGCGGTCAAGATCACCGAACCGATGGAGGAGGCGACCTACCTCGACGCGGCGCGTCTCGTGGCCTACGATCTTCCACCTGGCTGGTCGATGGTCCTCGACGAGCGGATGGGCATCTCCGGCCCTGAGGTCACCGGTGGATCGGTTTTCTTCCGCCAGCAGGTGCGGCCGGTGGAGGCGGTCAACGACCGCGGCGAGGATGTCACCCGTTGGGTCGTCGACCACGACCTGGTTGCGGCTCCAGTTGGAGCTTTGGATCACCGGTTTATCGGACTGCTTGAAGGCGAACACGTCCTCACTCTGAGGTTCGAGCTGCCGCTGAACGCGCTCGGCGACCGGCTCGTGTTGATGGTCGACGGTTGGGTCGAGTATCCCTACTCGCAGACCAACTTCGCGGCCTGGCAGGCCGGCAGAAACTACGACCCACCGACCCTCGAGGCCCGGGGCGCCGATGGTCGCTGGCGGGTTGTGCTCGAGGATTTCGGCTACCCAGCGGGAATGCCGCGGCGCATGTCGGTACCGTTGCCACCATTGCCTGCGGGAACTCGCGAGCTGCGCCTGCGGACCAACCAGGAGATCTATTGGGACCGCATCGCAGTCGTGGCAGCCGAGAAAGCCCCGGGCGTTCGGCGTCAGGAACTCGAGCTGGTGACGGCGCGATTGGCGACGACCGGGTATGCCGACCGCACGACGGGTGGGCAGAGGCTTCCGGGCTACGACTACAACCGGCGGGCGCCGTTATGGGACACCAGGATCCAGGCCGGCTGGTACACCCGGCTCGGTGATGTCACCGAGCTGGTTGCGGCGGCCGACGATGCGTTGGCGATCTTCGGCCCGGGCGAGGAGGTGCACCTCGATTTCGCCGCGCCGGCAGAGCCTCTGCCCGAAGGATGGCGCCGCTTCGTGGTTCTCGAGACTGGCG
>CBDTWX010000302.1:0-7060 GCA_965364305.1 uncultured Thermoanaerobaculia bacterium | reverse complement strand
CGAAGGTTTCGGCCACTGCGTGCCGATGGAGTGCCCCGCCAAGGTCGGCGAGACCATCCTCAGTTTTCTGGACGAGGCGCCGAGCTGAACCGGCTACCCGCCTGCCGCCGCCAGCCCCAGGCTCGCAAAGGTCCTGTCTTCCTCGGCCAGTTTTTTGAGAAGCGGCGCCGGCTGCCAGTGGTCGCCGAAGAGCTCCCGGTACTCACAGATGGTGTCGTAGATCTTCTTCACGCCGGTGAAGTCAGCAAAATGCATCGGGCCGCCTCGGTAGGGCGGAAAACCGTAACCGTTGATCCATACGATGTCGATGTCTGACGGGCGCAGGGCGATCCCCTCCTCGAGGATCCGAGACGCCTCGTTGATCATCGGGTAGATGCAGCGGGCGACGATTTCGTCGTCGGTGAACTCGCGCCGATCGACCCCGAAGCTTTTGGCCATCTCGGAAGAGATGTCATCGACCGCGGGGTTTGGATTCGGAACTCGCGACCCCTCGTCGTACCGGAAGAAGCCCGCTCCAGTCTTTTGGCCGTAAAGGCCCATTTCGGCGAGCCGGTCGGCGACCGCCGATGATCTTTCGGAACCCGATGGGATGCCGAGACCCTGACGTATCCGGTACCCGACGTCGATCCCAGCAAGATCGGTCATGGCGAACGGTCCCATGGGAAAACCGAAGTCGAAGATCGCCGTGTCCACCTGTGCCGGAGTAGCACCCTCGAGCAGCATCAGACCCGCCTCGCGGAGATAATGGGCCAGCATCCGGTTGCCGATGAAACCGTTGCAAACTCGCGAGACGACCCCCACCTTGCGGATCTTCCTTGCCAGCTCGAGGCAGGTGGCGAGCACGTCCTTGGCGGTCTTTTCCCCGCGCACGATCTCCAGCAAGCGCATGACGTTGGCCGGGCTGAAGAAATGGAGCCCGATGACATCCTCGGGTCGAGATGTCGTCGCGGCGATTTCGTTGACGTCCAGGGTGGAGGTGTTGGTGGCGAGGATCGCTCCCGTTTTGCCGATGGAATCGAGCGCACCGAAGATCTCTTTTTTGAGCTCCATGTCCTCGAAGACGGCCTCGATCACCAGATCGGCATCCGCCAGATCACCGAGATCGAGCGATCCGGTGATACCGCCCAGAAGTTCCTCGATCCTGGCGTTGCTGAAACGGCCGCTCTTGACGCTTCGGAGGTAGTTTTTCTTGATGACCTCGAGACCGCTGGCGAGGGCGCCCTCATCCGCCTCCACCAGGGCCACCGGGATGCCGGCGTTGGCGAACGCCATCGCGATGCCGCCGCCCATGGTGCCTGCGCCGACGATGCCGATCTTGGTGATCGGCCTCAGAGGTGTGTCCTTGGGGATGTCCGGGATCTTTGAGGCCAGCCGCTCGGAGAAGAAGACGTACTGGAGGGCGGTTGCCTGGGGGTCGGTCATGCACTCGGTGAAGAGCTCCGCCTCTCGCTTGATCCCCTCGGCGAAGGGTAGCTCAAGAGCGGCTTCGACCGCTCGGATACACGCTTCAGGCGCTCTGTAACCGCGGGTCTTTTTGGCGATTTTCCTGCGGAACTCGTCGAAGAAACCGTCCGGTGCCGACGACCGGTCGACAGCTAGGTCGCGGGCCTTGCGCCGCGGCGCGCCCTCATCGAGCAAACGCTCGGCGTAGGCAACGGCGCCCTCGAGCAATGGACCCTCGATGATCTCGTCGATGACTCCTAGCCTCTTGGCCTTGGCCGACCCGACCGGGTTGCCCGTCACGATCATTTCGAGGGCTGCGGCGGCTCCGACAAGACGTGGCAGACGCTGCGTGCCACCGGCACCGGGAATGATGCCGAGCTTGACCTCGGGTTGGCCGACCTTGGCGGAAGGAACTGCGCACCGGTAGCTGCACCCCATGGCCGTCTCGAGACCGCCCCCGAAGGCGGTGCCGTGGATCGCAGCCACAGTGAGCTTGGGCGCGTCTTCGAATGCGGTGATCACATCGTTATGATCAGGTGGCCGGATCGGCTCGCCGAACTCGCTGATATCGGCGCCGGCGTGGAAGGTGCGGCCCGCGCAGATCAGCACGATCGCCTCCGCCTGCTCATCGGCCACCGCACCTTCCAGCGCAGAAATCAACCCGCTGCGAACCGCGTGCGACAGAGCGTTCACCGGGGGGGAATCGACCGTAATGACCCCGATCCGACCGGTGCGGCTGTAGCTGACGACATCGCTCATCTCTCGTCTCCTTGATCGGTGGAATCATTCGAGTGACCCGAGTGACAGGTACCACGAAGGGTAGCATCTCAACCGCGTTGAGATCATCGGTCTCGGTGGAAAGTCGACGGAAGAGATGAGGGAAAGTGCGTCATGTCAGATGCGCGGAACCGGTGACCGAGCTATTTTCGCCTGATATCCTCGCTCGTGGTGGTGGAGGTGGGAGAGAGATGATCGATGTGAGCGGCGACCCCCGTTCGATCCTGGTCGGGCTGACCGGCGGCATCGCAACCGGCAAGAGCGTCGTGGCGGCGATGCTGGAGGAGCTGGGGGCTCCGATGATCGACTTCGATCTGTTGGCTCGCCGGGTCGTCGAACCGGGCAAGCCAGCGTGGCGCGACATCGCAGCGTACTTCGGGGAGGAGGCTCTGAAAGAGGATCGCACCCTCGATCGTCAGAAGGTCGCCGAGGTTGTCTTTGCCGACCCCGAAAAACGGAAGGTGCTCGAGAGCTTCACGCACCCGCGGATCCGAGAGGAGTACGTCGCCGAGGTTCGCGCGATCCGTCAGAAGGACCCCGGTGCGATCATCCAGGCGGTGGTCCCGTTGCTCATAGAGTCCGGGCTACAGTCCTTTTTCGACCACCTGGTGGTGGTGCATGCACCGGCGGAAGTGCAGATGGCGCGACTCCTCGTACGGGACGGCCTGACTCGAGAGGCAGCGGAGGCCCGGCTGCGGGCCCAGATTTCAATTGACGACAAGGCCGAGCACGCCGATACCGTGATCGACAACTCCGGATCTCTCGAAAACACCCGCCGTCAGGTCGAGGAGCTGTGGCAGCTGTTGTGCGAGCTCCGAGCGGAGAATTCGCAAAATGATCCCTAGAACCAACAATCGGGTTCCGGCAGCATTGAGGAAGGTCCTGCAGGACGTGGCCGTGACAACGCTCGCGGGGGTTTTTTCAACGACCGTCGTGTCGGCCCAGGTCGTGCCCCAGCCGATCGTTACCGCGCAATTCAGCTTCTCGAATCCCGGCGCCCGCAGCCTGGGACTGGGTGGCGCGTTCGTCGCCCTGGCCGACGATGCGACGGCCGGGTGGGCGAACCCGGCGGGTCTGGTCCAGATCGCGGAGGCCGAGGTGTCGGTGGAGGCCCGGTACTGGAGCTACTCCACGCCCTATGTGTCGGGCGGTCGGGTTCGCGGCGAGCCGACGGGCATCGGGCTTGACACCGTCGCCGGGCTCGCAACCGACACCGCCGAATATGATGTCACCGGGCTCGCCTATCTCTCCTTCGTCTACCCGGGCGACCGCTGGTCGCTGTCGGTCTATCGCCACGTCCTCGCCAACCTGGAGACCTCGAGCGAAACCGAAGGGCTCTTCACCGAAGGCCCCGGTGGGGAAACTCTGCGCTTTCTCGACCAGAGGAATCGCATGCGTTTTGATGTCATCTCGTACGGGTTGTCGGGCGCCTATGGAGTGACAGAGGCGCTGAGCATCGGTGTCGGGCTCGTTTACTACGACACAACGTTGGCGATTCACTCGGATCTCTTTCTCTGGGACGATCTCGACGACCCCCTCGGGAGCGCCACCACCTTTCTTCCCGAGCGTTTCGTGATTGGTCAGACGCTCTACGGCAGCGACCGGAGCCTGGGCTTTACTGCCGGCATCCTCTGGAAGATCAGCCCTCTGTGGAGTGCGGGTGGCCGATACCGTGAGGGTCCGATCACCCGCCCCTCCGGTCAGGCGCGGGTGGGATCCATCCTGGATCTGGGTCCGGAATTTCCACCGGGGTCGGTGATCGATTTTGAGGTGGAAGGTGATTTCGAGCTCCCTGACAACTACGGTCTGGGCGTTTCGTATCGTTCCGCGGACGGACGGTTGACCATCGGTTTCGAATGGGACCGGGTGACCTATTCGGACGTCTTCAGGAATCTGGATGAAGACGACCAGGAGATCGATGACGCCGATCAGCTCCACCTCGGCGGTGAGTGGGTGTTCTTGGATTCCAAACCGCTGCTGGCCCTTCGAGCCGGTCTCTGGCGCGATCCCGACCATCAGACCCGTGCCAACGAAAATGCCGACGACCACACGAGGGCCCTGCTGAGACCGGGGGAGGACCAGCTCCACTTTGCGTTTGGCGTGGGCCTCGCCTTCAAGAACTTCCAGATCGACGCCGCCATGGATTTTTCCGACACGGTCGACACCGCCGCGCTGTCGTTTATTTACAGCTTCTAGCCCGCATTTTTCATGAGGTCACGCTGCGAGGGCGGCGGCAGAATCAGCGGCAGTCGCCAACGGCAGTGAGCAGGGACAGAGGACGGCGCCAGCCAACAGGGACAGACAACAGCGTCAGTGTTCAGAGACAGATGACAGCGACAGCAAACAGGGACAGAGATCAGCGGCCGGGGGAGTGATCAGCGGCGGGAGCCCTGTGGCGAGGGAGATGCGGTCCCCTCCGGGTCGTACATGGGGTGATGGGGCAGCCGCTGGGGTCTGTCGCAGTCTCTTGTCGCTGATCGCAGCCTCTGGTCGCAGCCGCTGAACCTGTCCCTGTCTCTGGCGCTGGCATCACCAACTCGGTATCTCGGTCGTCGAGTGAGTTTTCAAAATGTTGTCGGGTGGGTGGAACCTCTGCGAGGGTGGTCGGGAGGGTGGCTCTGCGCCTCTGCGTTGATGTGGGTGGGTGGGAGGATCCAGCATCCAGCATCGAGTTTCGGGTGGGTGGGCGTACCTACAGCGTCAAACCGACGAGCTTTTCGGTCGGCGGTCGGAACGAGGTGATCGGCCAACCGAGCGCCTCGTCGATCGCGGCCATCATCAGATCCTTGTCCTCGGGGATTCGGCCGTTGACGTCCAGGAAATTTGAGATGTGGTCGGATAACAGCACGGTCGGACCCTCGAGCTTTTCCACCAGCATCCGGGTCTCCTCGAGCGCCTGGTGGGCGTCGAGCAAGGTCAGGCGTCCGTCCTTCCACCTTTCACACCACTCGGTGCCGATGGCCGGGACGAATGTGCGGAGGCGGATGAAGTCTGGCGGCGCCTCGTTGAGAACCGCGGCCGACCCCTCGGCGTGCTCGCGCCAACGCTCGACCCCCGCTACGCCAACCATCAGGTAGACGCTGAGCTCGATCCCGGCCTCCATCACGTGGTTGAACGACCGCACCGCCTGCTCGGGATCGACCCCTTTTCGGATCTCGTCCAACGTGACGGGATCGCCCGACTCGAGACCGGAGTGAATGCGTTTGACGCCAGCCTCCGAGATCCGTCGCCACTCCTCCTGACTCTTTTTGACCAGGAACTTGGCCGAGCCGTAGACGGTGATCCGTTCGAGCTCCGGCCACCGCTCTTTGGCGGCCTCGCCGATTTCCACCAGCTTGTCGGTCGGCAGGGCGGCGGTGTTGCCGTCGGCCAGAAAGACAGTCCGAACGAGATCGCCGTAGGTTTCCTTCGCCGTGTCGAGGTCCTCGACCACCTCCTCGACCGGCCGCGCCCGGAACTTCTTTTCCTGGTACATCGAGCAGAAGGCGCACCGATTGTGGGGGCAACCGATGGTCGCCTGGATGATCAGCGAACCCGCCTCGCTCGGCGGACGATAGACCTGACCCTCGTACCGCATCGTTTCTAGAGTAGGGCGACGCAGCCGGCGGGGCAAGGAGAGTGATCGGCAGACACGGCGTCCGCGACAGCGGCAGGAGACAGCTACAGCGATCAGCGGCAGTGACCAGCGGTCGATGGGGAACGCGACATGATCACCTCCGGGTCGTTCATGGGGTGATCGGGTAGCCGGTGAGGCGGGTGGTGTCAAGGGCAAGCCGGCCTCGGAGGCCGGTCGTTCCGACCCTTGACACCACCGACCTCACCGGCAATGGGATGGGCATGAACGACCCGGAGGTGACCATGCTCGACTCGCTCCCCAACAGCAACCTCATCGCTTACCGCAAGGCCCTCGAGGCTGCCGGCATCGCGTCGGCTCTCGTCGCCAGGGTGCCGGCGTCTTCGGTTCCCGCAAACCTGGCAGAGGGCCACGGAAGGAACGGAAGGGACCGCGTCCATCACTGGCGGATCGCCTATGCTTCCGCGAAGGAAGTGGACTGCCACATAAGGCTTCTCTGCGTTTCAGGTGCCGTGCATCGCGGAAAGGCAACCACCGCCTTGCAGCTCTTCGACGATGTTCGCGCAATGACCTGGCGCCTGCTCCATCCGGTCTCGTAAAGGGATTGCCGATCTGGGGGCCGCCACGGTTCTCGCCGCCGGCGCCGATCCTGCCGCTGATCCCGATTCCTGACTCTGTTCGCCGGCGCTGTTCTCTGCCGCTGCCCACTGCCGCTGTTGTCTGCCGCTGGTCACTGACGCTACTCGCTGTCGTCGACATTCGGGCGCGGACTCGGACGCGGACTCGGGCACGGAGACGGGTTGGAGTCTTTTGCCCGGTTTTGAGCGGCCGCTATGCCACGCTCCACATGAGCAACCCGTCGCGTTCCTCGACGACGATCTCGCCGCGGCGTTCGAGGTAGACGAGGTGGGCTGCCGCCTCGGAGACCGCAAACCACTTCTGGACGACCGGAAAATCTTCCCACGACCTGGCGACGATGTCCCAGGTCATCTTCGACGCCACCTCGTACGCGGTGCTGTTTCGAGTCGCGAGGATCTCCATGACCTCCGCTAGCCGTTGACGGTGGTGTCTTTTGAGCTCCTCGATCCGTCGTCGGCAGTCAACGAGAGGCGTCCTGTGACCCGGGAGCACCAGCTCCACATCGAGCTTGTCCACAGTGGCCTCGGTCCAGGGTACCTCCAACAGCCAATCGAGGTAGGTTCGTGTCACGGTGTATTCCGCAGATGAGGTCTGCATGTTTTTAAGCCGGTTCAGCTGCTTCATGGC
>CBDTWX010000301.1:0-7072 GCA_965364305.1 uncultured Thermoanaerobaculia bacterium | reverse complement strand
GCACAACCAGCGGCAGCCAGAGCAAAACGGATGACATGGCATTCGATCACGTAACACTGGTCACGATCGATGAAGGCGAGCCTTCTATCGTAAACCTGAGGATGGACGGCATCCTCGACAAATCGGTACGCCCGCCACCAACCACCGTCCGGGTCCCGTTGGATGGTCGCTCCCCCATCACCCACCAACAGCTCCAACATTCGGCGCTCGGTATCGCCCGCCCGCCGTTCCGCGACGCGACGCATGTGGCCGGTGATCGACCGGATGTTGCGGTCCAACGCGTCGGGATCGACAAAGACACCGTCGTTGATCTTTTGCAGGAAAATGCGCCGCTCCGTGCCGCCCTCGCCGACCGTTACTCGATAGCTCGAGTGGATATGGCCGCGACGAAAGACCTCGACTCCCACCACCCTCTCGCCGGCCGCATACCGGCCGGCCATCTCGGCCGCTACAGCGATAGAGTCAGCTCGACCCGCCATCAGACGTATTCTGGCACATGGCCCATATTCGGTTCGACGATGTTCAGGCCGAGAATTACATGGGCATCACGAACACGGGATCCTGAGACGTGCCGTCGATCACGGTCATGTAGGTCAGAAACGGGTTGTCGCCGTCGATCGTGATCGTCCCCACCGGATCGGGGAGGTCATATCCACTCGCACCGAATATCTGTTCCACCGACCGCTGGCGCATTGATCGAGGTTTGACCTTGACGAAGCCTTCCGCTACCACCTTGCCGTCAGCGTTCCACAACTTGCAGATGAATGTCTCGAGCTCGTCCCCGGTGACAAAGCCCACGCTGGTGCGGAAGCCATCGCGCAGACGAACGCCGGGTAGGACGACCGTACCGATCGGCCAGTCTTCGCCCGGAATGGTCCGCACCCCGTTCCCCGACGTGCCGCCGTTGGGACCGGCGGTGGTCACGCGCGAGGTCACGGTGATCGCCCCCGATGCATTGACCACAAGCGCACCCTTGCCGTTGATGACTTCGAAATAGTCGCGTGCAACGTCGTCGAAAGTGAGGGTCTCGAAGGCCCCGAGTTGGATACCCGGCGCGACGGCTCCGCCGTGGGAATTGTTGGTGTTCTCTGCGAGGTACTCGAGGCTGATGGTGACCGGATCCGGGGTCGCGTTCCACACCGACACCTCGGAGCTCCAGCCGGTCCCGTCGACACCCTCGACCCGCGCTATCACCGGCACAGTCCACCTCGTCGCTGGCAGCTTGCCGAGAAAAACCGCCGAGTCAGTCGAGGCATTGTCCACCACCGAGGCGTTGGCGACACCGGGTTGATCGAGGGTCACGCGGACGGTCATCGGCACACCCGGTAAGGCCAGACCTGGAAAGAGCCCGTCCACAAACCACTGCTGCTGCTCGCCGGCCGGGACGGTGCGCCGCACGCTCGACGTGACGAGGCCGTCAGAGCCGCGGAAGAGCTCGAAGGTCGCTCGGACCTTCGAGGCCACATCGGCGGTCACCGAAATGCTCGACCGGTAGTCGTCGCTCACCCGCAGCCCGGGCATCGAAAACGACCCCCTGAGCGGCGCGACGTCGGCCGGCATACCCGACCCGAGGTTCCCGAAGCTCCGCATGGCGTAGGTGCGGGCAACGGTCACGGGCAACTGATCGCCCGCGCCGACCGACGCCACCCTCAGCGGCCCACGGCTGGAGTCCATTCCGAAGAGACCGGGCACGATGTCCTCGAAGAACAAGGTCTCTCGAGCGTCAAGCTCGAAAGTGACCGTTACCGGAGCCTCCCTCTTCGCCTGATAGGTGAGGTCCAGCGTGAGGGTCTCTTCGGAGGGGTTTGCAATTGTGACATTGGAGTGCCACGGAGTGCCGCCGATCCCATCGACATAGGCGACAACCGGCAACGTCAAGAGGCCAGGCAGAGGTTCGTCAACGCCCGGGTAGGTGTACTCGGTGCAGGTGACGTCGAGCTCATTGTGCGGGCTGCAGCAGTTGGCGTACATCAGCGAAGCCGCGTCCTCGGTGTGCCCGAATCCGAGCCCGTGACCAAGCTCGTGGGTGAGCATCAGCTCGTAGGTCTCGTTCGAGTGGCAATCCCCGAGATCGTTGTTGACGACCACAAACCAGGAAAAGGCGGTGTACCAGGTCTGGTCGTCGAACCGATGTTGAGGACCGAACCAAGGACCTCCGAAGGCCAGGGTGCCGCTGCAGAAGCGGGATAGATCACCGATGTCGTCGCACGGGTCGTTGAAAACGACGACGTCGTCGCCGCTCCGCGGGTTGTCCCAGTCGTCCCCATCAGTGCAGGACATCGTGAAGTCCTTGGATCCGGCGTAGGTGACGTCGAGGCTCGTGTTGCCGACCTGCATCCACCTCTCGACCGCATTGGCGACCAGATCGAAGGCGCCACCTTCGATCGATAGGTCTCCGGTGCTGTCGGCCCAGATTTCCTGTGACCCTCCACTGTCGAATTTCTCCCACCTGATATTGACGCCATCCGAGGACATGAACGCGCAACCCTCAGGAGCGGCCTTGAGCGCCGACCACAGTTCGGCCGACGGCGCCATCATCGGCGCCCACGCCCAGCCCGGCTCGCCAGCGAGCGCACGATAGAGCCGCTCGACAAACAGGCTCTCGTCGACCGGAGCGGGGATCAGACCGCGCTTTCCGTGCACACCCACCCTTTCGATTTCGTGCGCCTCCTCGAGAGGAACCAGGATTGCGGTGCCGTCAGCCTCGCGCTCCCGCCGCAGGATGCTGTCGGCGAGCAACCGCGGTCGCCACGTTCCATCCGGGCCGCGACCGGCAAAGAGCAGATAGAACTCACCCTCGGCGAGTCGCGGTGAACCCGCCACCGCCCAGCCTGTGCCGTCGATCTCGCCGCCGGGGACCACCATCTCCACCCGCTGCCCGGCCGCCACCGGACCCGAGATCACGGATTCCACCTCGAGCTCGGTCACGGTGGTCAGAAAGCCCGGCCTCGCGGCTGCCGCACTCGAGCCGGCGCGGGCGAAAAAGACCGCCTCGCTGTCGACCGCAAGCTCACCCGGATCAGCCGCCGGAACGACGGTCGTCGCCCGTGCCGGGAGGGCCGCAGCAGCCAGCAAAACGAGAATCACAGGACGATCGAGAAGACATCTCACCAATTTAAGTATTGTCCCTGGGAACTTTGCGTTCAAGAGTGTGGCGTGAAATTTATCACCCTTCAACAGTTTTTTAACAGTGACGGCCGTAAATAAGGCCGAAAACGGCACTCGAGAGGCTCAACCATCGAAAAATCCGGTTTCTTCCGACCCAGGTCCATGCCTGTGTCCGACTCCGTGCCCGTGATCGAACTCGTGCTCGCACATGGCATCGAAATCTCGAAACATGCACGATGCAGGACCAGTGGAGAGCGTCAGCGTCCGAGGAGGGAGTCGTGTCCGGGCTAAAATCGTGGGGCGTCAAATGTCATCGGAAGTCGGTTTTCAGCTCAGATCGAGTCCTAATCCACCAACCGGCCGTAGACCTCGATCTGCTCCCACAATCGCGCCTGGATCCCCTCGCCAAGCATGGCCGGGGTGATTCGAAACTGCCAGTTCCCCTCTCCGACGGCCGGGGTGTTCATCCGGCCGTCGCTGCCGACACCCGCCAGATCCTGATGCGGGACGACCGCGATATCGGCCACCGAGGCCATCGCGAGGCGGATCAACTCCCAATTGATCTCGCGGCCAGAGCTCGCCGTGTAGCGCCGCACCAGATCCCGCTCGCCCTCCGACGCGTCCTCCTCGTACCAGCCGACGGTCGTGTTGTTGTCGTGAGTTCCGGTGTAGACAACCAGATCTCTCTCGATCGCATACGGAATAAAGGTCGATCGAGGCTCGAGCGAGAAGGCGAAGTGGAGTATCGCCATCCCGCGAAGGCCAAGCTCCTTTCGGAGCGCCACCACGTCGGGAGTAATCTCCCCCAGATCCTCGGCCACCAGCGGGAGATCACCGAGAGCCTCGGCCACCGCATCGAACAGGGCTCTTCCAGGCCCCGGCCGCCAACACCCGTTGATCGCGGTGTCCTCGCCGGCCGGGACTTCCCAGTACGATGCAAAGCCGCGGAAATGGTCGAGCCGAAGCAGATCGACCATGGTGAGCGCGTGGCGGACACGGCTCACCCACCAGCGATAACCGTCTTTCGACATGCGCTCCCAGTCGTAGATCGGATTTCCCCACAGCTGACCGGTCGACGAGAAATAGTCCGGCGGCACACCGGCGACCACAGTCGGCCGCCGCTCGTCGTCGAGGAGGAAGAGCTCGGGGTGGGCCCACACCTCGGCCGAGTCACGGGCGACAAAGATCGGAACATCGCCAAAGATGCCGACGCCGAGCTCGCGCGCCCAGTCTCGGAGAGCGATCCACTGGCGAAAGAAGAGAAACTGGCAGAACTCGACAAAGGCGACCTCGTCGGTATGCGCCTGCATCCACTGCTCGCAGGCCTCAGGCTTTCGCAGGGCGAGGTCCCGAGGCCACTCCCACCAGGGTTTTCCGCCGAAATTTTCGCGCACGGCGCGGTACTGCGAATAGTCGGTCAGCCAGTGACCGTGGCGGCGCCGGAAATCCGCCAGATGACGCCTCAACCTAGGAGGGTCGTCCTCGCGAAAGCGGCGGAAGGCGCGCCACAAGAGCTCGATCTTGAAGTCAGAGACATTCGCGTAGTCAACCCACTCGGTGGGAAACGGCTGGATCTCAGCCACCTCGTCCTCCGACAGGAGGCCGTCCTCGACCAGCAGATCGGGGCTGATCAGAACCTCGTTGCCTGCAAAGGTGGAGATCGCCGAGTAGGGCGAGTTGCCGGGACCGGGCGGATGGAGCGGCAGAACCTGCCACCAGCGGACACCGGCGCCGGCCAGCCACTCGGCGTAAGCTGCAGCGGTCGGGCCGAAGTCTCCAACGCCGAACCTCGACGGCAGGCTGGTTGGATGGAGGATGACACCGGCGGAACGCTCATTTCTCATTGCGGCCATGGTAGCTCATCACAGATTTTGAATTTTTGAATTTTGAATTCCCGCCCACCCACCCCGACACAGATTCGTCGTCGGGCCCCAGGTCCTCCTCAGAATGACAGCTTGAAATGGCGTGCCGCTCGTCGGGGGCACTCGCGCCGTCGTCAGAATGGCGCCGTTAAATGTCATCCTGAGGGGGGTTCCTCCCGACGAGGGATCTGGGTGGGTGGGAATTCAAAAATCAAAAACCGAGAATCGAGAATTTGAGCTCTGCGGGGGGAGGCATATGAATGCCGTTTGTTGTGGTACCTTTTGGCGTCGCCGGCCGAGGTCATCCGGAGCCGGTGAGTGCAGGCGGGGCGCCTGCACCACAATCACGACAGGCCATAATTGTGGTGCAGCCGTCTCGGCTTCGCTATTCTCAGAATTCTCGAGGTTTCATGCAGCCAGAGGTCCATCTCAAACAGCCGACTCCGGAGGAGTTCCGCGAGCGTTTTCTCCACTACCTGCGATATGCGTCGGGGATAGAGCTGCGCCACGCCCGCGCCGCAGATCATCTGGCGGCCCTCGAACGGGCGGTCCGCGAGTCGATGATCGATCGCGCGATCCTGACCTCCCGCACCTACGACGAGCAGCGACCGAAGACGGTTCACTATCTCTCGATGGAGTACCTGCTCGGACGCCTGATGCTCAACAACCTCATCGCGACCGGCCTCCTCGACACCGCCCGTGAGGCGATGCAGCAACTCGGGCTCAACCTCGACACCATCGTCGAGGAGGAGCCCGACCCCGGCCTCGGCAACGGTGGTCTCGGCAGGCTCGCGGCCTGCTTCCTCGACTCGTTGGCGACCCTCGACTACCCGGCCTACGGTTACGGCCTCCGCTACGACTACGGCATGTTTCGTCAGGCCTTCCACCAGGGCTGGCAAGTTGAGCAGGCCGACAACTGGCTCGAAGGAGGCTTCCCGTGGGAGGTCACACGCCACGATCTCACGGTTCCGGTGAGGGTCGGCGGCTATGTCGACTGGTCGCTCACCGAGAGCAACAAGCACCGGCCGAGCTGGACCGGTTTCCGCGTCGCCTGGGGGATCCCCTGCGACGTCCTCGTCGCAGGCTACGGCACCAACACGGTGTCGGTGCTGCGGCTGTGGACCGCCCGCGCCGGCTCGGAGTTCGACTTCCACATCTTTTCGCAGGGCAACTACGTTCAGGCAATCGCGGAACGCGAACGCGTCGAGGCGGTGACAAAGGTCCTCTACCCCGCAGACGATATCGAGGCCGGGCGTCGCTTGCGTCTTCTGCAGGAGTACTTTCTCGTCGCCTGCTCGGTGCGCGACGTGGTCGAGAGATTCAAACGGCGCCACGGCGAGGCCTGGGAGCTGATGCCTGATGCGGTCGCGCTGCAGCTCAACGACACCCACCCCGCGCTCACGGTGGCCGAGCTCATGCGAATCCTCGTCGACGAGGCGAACCTGAGCTGGACGCCGGCGTGGGAAATCACGCGCGCCACCTGCGCCTACACCAACCACACACTACTACCCGAGGCGCTCGAGACCTGGCCGGTATCGCTGATGGAGTCCCTGATTCCGCGGCACGTGCAGATCATTTATGAGATTAACCGGCGTTTCATGGACTCGCTCAAGGACCGATTCGACGGCGAGCCCGAGCGCCTCCGCCGCATGTCGATCCTCAAGGAGGACGGTGACAAGCGATTCCGCATGGCCAATCTGGCGATCGTCGGCAGCCACCGGGTCAACGGCGTCGCCAAGCTTCACACCGAGCTTTTGAGAACTCGGGTGGTCAAGGACTTTGCCGATCTCTGGCCGGAGCGCTTCGTCGCGATCACCAACGGGGTCACGCCGCGGAGGTGGCTGAGATCCTGTAACCCGCGTTTGTCGGCGGCCGTCACTCAGCGCATTGGAGAAGACTGGGTGCGCGACCTCGACCGGTTGGCCCAGCTCGCAGAGCTCGCCGATGACCCCGATTTCCAGGACGAGTTTCTCGCAGTCAAACGGCTCAACAAAGAGGACCTGGCCGAAACCTTAGACGAGCTGACCGGTGTCATGCTCGACCCGGACTCGCTCTACGACGCGCAGATCAACTACGTCGACGATGTTCTCCGCGCATTCTTC
>CBDTWX010000300.1:0-7074 GCA_965364305.1 uncultured Thermoanaerobaculia bacterium | reverse complement strand
CCGCCACGCGGCCGATAACCGCGGTGTGACAACGGCTCGCCGCTCGAGTCCAGGCTCAGAGTCATCGGCCCCCTCTCCACCAGTCGCAGATGGAGTCGCAGATCTGGGCTCTCGCGGTCAACGTTCGGGCGACGGCCGCGAACGGCTCGCAGACGATCGACGACCGCGTCCTTCACCACCTGGCCGGCAAAGGTGGTCTTGCGAAAGCCGCGGTGCTTCCCCACGACCTCGACGGCAAAGGTCTGGCCGTCCTCCATGACCTCGTCCCATGCGACCGAGGCCGCGAGTTCGTAGAGATCGTTTTTTGACGTCACCGAGCCGCGAACAAGGGGCACCAGAACACGCATCGCGGTGCGAAGCCGCAGGTTGACATCATAGACGGTCCGCAGGTCACCCGAGAAGAGCACCGAGCCCCTATCAGGCGCTACGCCGTCCACGCCGAGATCGCGCAGCTCATCGGCCAACACCCGTTCGAGACCGAGAGCACAGGTGGCGACGAGGGGCTGAGGTTTCCCGCGCTCGATCATCTGCGAACACTACAACCACATCGCTCGCAGGACAAGCACCGCAGCGCTTGAAATTCGGAATTAGGAATTCCCACCCGCCCATCCCCCACCCGTCTCCGCATCCGCAACCGGTACCTTTTTGCGAGATTTCTCAGCAAAAGCCCACCCACCCAGATCTCGTTCGAGTCAGCCGTGGGTCTCGCTCAGGGCAGGCACTTCCTCGCCTACGGCTTGTCACGATGACATCCAGCAGCCGTGTCGTCTCAAGATGTCATCGTGAGGAGGGTTCCTCCCGAGGAAGGATCTGGGTGGGTGGGCGGCATTCAGAATTCCGAATTCAGAATTCCGAATTCACGCGCGTTCTATGAACTCAATGGTGTACCCATCCGGGTCCTTCGCGAACGCAATGACGGTGGTGCCGTGCTTCATCGGCCCGGGCTCGCGGGTCACCTCTCCACCGAACTCGCGCACGCGTCGGCAGGCGCCTTCGATGTCCTCGACCCCGATCGCGATATGGCCGAAACCGTCGCCCAGATCGTCGGCGTCGTTGTCCCAGTTTTGGGTCAGCTCGCCCGCCGTGGCGGACTCCTCGTCACCGTAGCCGAGGAAGGCGAGCGTGAACCTCCCTCCCGGGTAGTCATGCTTCCTGAAGAGCTCCATCCCGAGGGCCTCGGTGTAGAACGCGATCGACCGGTCGAGATCACCAACCCGGATCATGGTGTGCAACAATCTCATGCTCATGCTCCTTTGAAATTTCGAATTGCGGATTGCGAATTGCGAATTGCCCACCCGCCCAACCCAACATTCGGGAGGCAAGGAAGCCGGGGATCAAATCCGAAATTCGAAATTCGAAATCAATAGTCACTCGTCATGATAAACACCGGCGACCCCTCGAAGCGCGTGTACTTGGGCCGCAGCCGCTCGGTGTTGTAGAACTTGCCGACATCCACGACCTTTTTGCGACTCGTCACCACATCGATGGGTACGTTGTCGTAACGGCCGTTGCGGATGTTGATGAGACGACCGGAAACTCCGTCCAAGATCAGATCCATCGCCAGATTGCCGAAGGCCATCGGCACCACCGAGTCGAGCGCGTCGGGGTCTCCAGAGCGCACCAGATATCCGAGCCGCTGGTTGATCACGTTGACGCGGTGGCCGTTGTTGTACTTCGGCGAAATCTCCCTCAAAGCCCGAGCCACCCGGTCTCCGATGCCGCCGAGCTTTTTGTGGCCGAACATGTCCTTTTCATCGTCCTCGAAGACCATGTCTCCCTGGCCCGTGAACGTCGCCCCCTCGGAGACCAGCACGACGCTGTAGTTCGACGGATTTCGGTCGCGGTCACGGGACAACAGCTCGCACAGATGTTCGATGTCGAAGGTGTGCTCGGGAATCACGCAGCGGTTCCCGGCACCTGCCATGGTCGGCAGAAGGGCCGTAAACCCGGCGTACCGCCCAAAGACCTCGATCACGAGGAAACGCTCGTGGCTGCCCGCCGAGGTCCGCAACGCGTGGGTCATGGCGATGGTGCGGGTGACGCAGGTCGAAAAACCGATGCAATAGTCGGTGCCCGGGACATCGTTGTCCATCGTCTTCGGGATCGCGATCACCGGCACGCCGCGTTGGTGAAGGTGCACACCGTAGGACAGGGTGTCGTCGCCGCCGATCGGAATCAGAGTGTCGATGCCGAGGTACTCGAGATTTGCCAAGACCTCTTCCGTGAGGTCGCTGATTTCATCGGTGTAAGAGCCACGGAGGTGGTCCGGCAGCGCGGCGCGAGGAACATGGGAGGGTCGCGTACGAGAGCTGTGAAGAAACGTCCCCCCGGTGCGGCCTACCTTGTTGACGACCTCCTCGGTGAGATCCATGATGTGGTCGGAGCCGTTCTTGCGATCACGATCGATCTCGATCAGACCTGCCCAGCCGCGGCGGATACCCACCACCTTGAATCCCTCACGGAGGGCGCGAACCGTGACCGCACGGATGGCCGGGTTGAGGCCGGGCACGTCGCCGCCTCCAGTGAGAATTCCGATCGTCCCTCTGCTCTTCTTCTTCGTTGCCATCATGTCTCTCCCTGCCTCACAATCGACCGGCGGAGGACCCCAACTGTCGGTGAGACGAATTAAGGCCTTGAATCTACCCCGAGGACGGCGCGTCGGCCAATCGCCAGCGAAGAGATTCTCCGGCGCGGAGGGGCACGAGCTCGTGGTCGCCGAAGCGGTAGTTTGCCGGCACCTCCCACTCCTCCTGAACCAAGGTCACAGTCCCTTTGTTCCTCGCACGGCCATAGAAATCGGCGCCGTTGTGTGACGCGAAGGCCTCGAGCCTGTCGAGGGCCCCGGCGTGTTCGAAAACCTCGGCGTACAACTCCAGAGCGGCATGGGCGGAGAAGATGCCGGCGCAACCGTGGGTCGCCTCTTTCAGGTGCCGGGGGTGAGGTGCACTGTCGGTGCCGAGAAAGAAACGCGGGTTGCCGCTGGTCGCCGCCCACACAAGGGCCTCTCGGTGCCGGTCCCGTTTGAGAACCGGCAAACAGTAGTGGTGAGGCGCCAGACCGCCCTCAAAGATCGCATTCCGATCCAGCAGCAGGTGGTGAGCCGTCATCGTGGCCGCTACCGACACCGGCCCTGAGAGAACCCACGAGACTGCCTCGACGGTGGTGATGTGCTCGAAGACCACCCGCAACTCCGGCACGTCTTCGACCAATGGCTCGAGGACGCGTTCGATAAAGACCCGTTCACGGTCAAAAATATCGACCGAGCTATCGGTGACCTCTCCGTGGACCAGCAGCGGCATTCCGAGATCTGCCATCACCCGGAGGGTCGGCAGTACGCGTGCGATGTCGGTGACCCCCGCCTCCGAATTGGTCGTGGCACCCGCCGGGTAGAGTTTGACCCCGATGACCTCCTCGCGACAGGCGGCCTTTTCGATCTCCTGCGGAGGAGTCAGATCCGTCAGATAGAGGGTCATTAGCGGATCGAATGCACGTCCCCCCGGGAGCGCGGCCATAATCCGCTCTCGGTATGCGAGCGCCTCGTCGGTTGTGATGATCGGCGGCTGCAGGTTGGGCATGATCGCCGCGCGGGCAAAAGACCTCGAGCTGTGGGCAAGGACATCCGCCAAAGCCCGTCCATCCCTCAGATGAAGGTGCCAGTCGTCCGGCTGTGTGATTTCAAGTCGCATCATTCGACCCAGCCGCATGATCGCACGGAATCGAGGTGGCACGAGCCGTGAAATGGGCTAGAATGGGTCGAGACTGCGCATCGGATCAAGTATGGCCGAAGAAATCACACCCGAGGAGATCACCAAGGCCGCCCATAATTTGGGCCGGCTGGCACAATTTGTCGGCGCTCGTCGCCACTGGACCGTTACCGAAGGCGGCCTCTTGCCCGCAGAAAAAGCACGCAAAGCCGGCAAGGTCATTTCCGAAGTGATCTACAGGATCTCCGGAGGAGACATCGCGGTTCCGAAGGGTGTCGAGCTACCGCCGGCTCTCGAGCCCGCCGATGAGATCTCCGTCGACCGGCTGGCACGGTTTGCCGACTACCTCGATCAGCTCCGACGGTGGTTTCTCGGCCGCAGTAGCTCGCAGCTGCCGTCCGGGTTGGAGGACCACGCTCAGTCGATCCAGCGCTCGCTCGCCGCAACCGACAAAGCCTTGAGCCTGTTGCTCGAAGGAATGCCTCTCGAGCCGGAAGCGAAACCCAAGAAGGCGCCGCTGAGTGGCCCGCCCCCACTGACCCGGCCCGATTTGGGTACGGTGGTCGAGGTCAACCGGGATGCTCGTCTCATTCTCGACCACACCTGGCAAAAACCCCTCCTGCAGAAACGCGGGAACATCACGGAGCTCACCCCCGAAACGGTGAAGAAGCTCGATACGTTCTTTGACGAGCAGGGGCTCGAGCTCAACAGCCACGAGAAACGACGCCTCTACGAAAAGGTCCAGCGTTGGATCGAGTCGACTCCAAACCAGCGCGTGTTGGTGCTCAGAATGAGTGGGCTTTCCGGCAAACCCGATGTGGTCTCCAGCTTCCAGCCGAGAGAGGACGAAGATGATGCCCCGGTGAAAGCCCGCTCGATCTACGAGTCGAAGGTCACACAGAACCAGGACGACGAAGGCCTGCCGGATCTCACCCCGTCGGTCAAACCCCGGGTGGTCGCGCCCCCGGCCATCGGTTACCTGGAAGATTCCGCGGAAGATGTTTTCCGGTTGGACGACGACTGATTCGCTTGCCATGGCCACGACGAAAGGTTCACCCCTGACCGCTCTCGTCAACCGATTCCTTCCCCGACTGCGTTTCCCCTACCTATTCCTCGTGCTCGGCGCATTGTTTCTCGTCGATCTCGTCGTCCCAGACCCCATCCCCTTGATCGACGAGCTGCTGTTGGCCGTGCTCACCTTTGTCGCAGCGACCTTCACCACCCGGCGCGAGCAGGACCCATCCCCGCGCGACATCACACCTGAGGCGAGCGCAGGCGCCATTAGCGCGGGCGACGGGGAGCCCTCCGAGGACGGCGGGTTGGATCTCCCTCCTCGATCAACCGAAGCGCCGTGATGTTCAATCTCTGAGATCGATCTTCCAAGAGCGCCGAGATCCGAAGGAGAAATTCGCCCCGTCGGCCGTGAAGAGGGATACGGACACGTCCCTTGGTTCGAGCGGCCGCCGACAGCTGACGGTGAATCTCGGAGTCATGTCCCGCTCCGTGTCCTTGAGGACGGGCAACGACGATGTCGGCGCGGTCGTTCACCGAGCTGAACAGGTATCGAAACTGAAGGGCATCGACCCGGTCATCGAGGGTGAAGGGGATTTCCAGGCTTCCGGCAGCGCGAAAAAAGACGGTTTCTGCAGCTGAATCTACCACCACCACAGGCCGCCGTTCGATCGCCTGAGAGCCGACCTCCTGATCGAGGAAAAGACCGACCCGGCGGAGCAGGATACTCCGCCGGCCAGTCGCCGCCGTGCGCTCCGGGAGTCTGAAAACGATGCGATTTTCACCCGGCCGCACGGCATCTTCGGGAATCGGAAACCGATAGCGCCGCCAACCTTCTTCGATCACGAGGGTTCCGAAAGACCTTCCGTTGATCTCCACACCGACGGTCGTCACGCGCCACCTTCCAACCACCGACATGCAGTCGAGGATGAGAAGCCGATGCCCGCCATCCGTCACGGCAATATCGAGCGTTGCACCGTCGTCGATCATCCACACCCCGCGCTTTTCGGGTTTGGACCATTGCTCACCCACCAGGGTCGCTGCGGCGACGACGATATCCGAAGAGCGTTCCCGTGCCGGACGCAGGTCGACGACCGGCTCCAGTTCCACGATCTTGATGGCTCGGTCACCGAGCAACCGCGGCGGAGGCTCGGGCCTCGTTCGGAGGGTCTGCACGATGTCAACAACTGCCACGGCCGCGAAGAGGAAGATCAGAACCAACGGCAGAGGTCGAAGAGCGGCTCGGGGATGCATCAGGTCACCGCCGACGCGTATCTTCCCTCGGCTGCACGGCCGCGAGGAGATCGTTCACCCGGTAGCCGCGCCGCTGCGCGGTTTCCAGGAGACTCTCGACCGTCCGCCCGAGGCCGCCGATCACCTCGGTCCAGGTGTCGACGTGGTTGATCACCGCGTCGACCGCCGCGGTGACAATGAAACAACCCGCCAGCTCTTCGAGTGCCTCGCGGCGAAACCACAGGACATCATCATACCGGTGGACGCCGAGGAACTGCTGTCCGGCGGAGCTCTCAAAGACCTCGACGACAGCGTCATCGAGGCCAGATGCCGAATCCGCGGCACGCCGCTCCCAGCCGGCAGCTGCGATCATGAGATCCACGGCCTTCGCGCGGCGGCGTGCCTCCTCGCGGCCCTCACCGAGGTGGGTCAGTACATCGGCGAGGGTCGACCCGATGTACCACTTGTCAAGCCATCTTCGTATGACCTCGCGCCCATTCGTGCGCTCCCCCAGATCGCCAAGACGCCGGACGAGGATCCACACAAGCGCCCCAGCCCAGGCGCCAGGTCCCTTCAGTGCTTCAGCAAGATACGTCTTCGTAAGTTTGAGTGGCTCGTCCGTGTCCTTCTGACCGCGGATCAGCTCTCCCACAGAGATAATCGCTTCGAGATCGGCGAGGATCGACCGCTCGATCTCAGCCTGTCTTGACTCCGGCTCGGCCAGGTCCGCTACCGCCCTCAGGAAGGCGCCGACCTCGGTTCCGGCCAATTCCATCAACGCGGTGGAGGCCCCCTTGAAGCCGTCATCGGACGAAAGCCCACGAAGAACTGACTCATCGAGCAGGCGGCGAATGGGATCGAGGACCGGCGACAGAAGCAGTTGACCGAGCGCCTCGTCGATGCTCGGCACACCTCTGCTATCGAGCGAGGCCGCGAGACGACCGTAGGGGTGGTGCTCGTCGTCCGTTACCTCGCGGAAGTCGAGGAAGCTGCGCAGTCGATAGGCGCCGAGCTCGAGATACAGACCTTCAGATCGTATCTCGGCGCACGATCGGAGATACTCGAGATCGTCGACTGCGTCACGAAAGACGATCCACCTGTCCTCGTTCTGCGGCAGGTCGATCCC